>JBJTAA010000307.1:0-21147 GCA_046090525.1 Planctomycetota bacterium | reverse complement strand
CCTCCGCCGAGACCCGTGCCAGGACGAGGCCCTCGGGCTCGTTCGGATCGGCGGCTTGGACGCCCTTTTCCCGACGTTCCGCAACTCGGGCCGCGGCGGGCTGGCCGGCTGCCCGTTCGACGGCCTCACGGATCACTTGCCGGGCCTGGACGTCGGCGGCCGGGAGCGCGGCCTCATCGCCACGCGCTGCGATCGCGGGAATCGCCAGTAGCACTGCGAGCCCAACGGCCGGGACGCTACGGAGACTGCCGGGAGACGTGGCTCGGGCGTGGGGCATGGATCGGATTTCCTCGGGCGGACTGAGCCTTGGGGCGGGGAGAAGTAGCCGCGGCCGTGGCCATGGGTCAAGCCCGAGTGCCCGCCCCGAGCGGCGTGGCAAGCGGGGTAGAGTGGGAGGGCGCGGATGGTGTCCGCGCCGCCACCGCCGTGGGGCTCAGTCCCTGGCGGCGGGGGCCGTGCGGCGGAGCACGGCCTTCTCCACGGTGTCGAGCAGCTGATCGACGCGGAAGGGCTTGAACAGCACGAGATCGATTCCCGCCTGCCGCGCCTTGACGATCGAATGGCCGGGGTCGTAGCCGAATCCCGTCATGAGCACGAGCGGAACCGGATCGAGCAGTTCCTGCAGCCGCAGCAGCAACTGGTGGCCGCTCATGTCGGGCAGGCGGATGTCGGACAGGATCACGTCATAGGCGTCGCCCAGGCCGGTCCGTACCATCGAAACCGCCTCGGCGCCGTCGCGGGCCGTCTCGACCGTGCAGCCCGACCGCTCCAGCAGCGCGTGAGCCGCGGCCCGCACCTGCTCGTCGGAATCGACCACCAGAATCCGCCGCCCCTCGAGGGCTGGCCGGCGGGCCGACTGCCGCCGATGGGCCTGGGCCGCGCTGGGCGCCATCTGCTCACCGACCCGCTGGATCACCTGCTTGATGTCCCGCGCATTCTTGAGGATCCGCTGCAGGCGGGCCACCACGTCGGCGTCGTGACCGATGTATTTCTCCATCACTCCGACGGCATCGTTGAGGATGTCGTCCACGGGCAGGGCGACCGCCCCGTGGATCGCCTCGACGCTCTCGGCCGCCGTGGAAGCCTTTTCGGCCACCAGCAGTTCGAGCGTGTTCAGGGCCGCGGCGACGTCCCGCGAGAAGATCTCCAGGAACTGGAGGTCGGTGTCCGAGAAACCGCCCGGCTCGGGGCTTTCGACGTTGAATGTGCCGATCACCTCGTCGTGGAGCAGCAGGGGCACGGTCATCGAGCTCTTCGCGCCCTTGCACCCCTCGAGGTACCGCGGGTCCTTGGTCGTGTCGGCACAGGTGTAGCTGCGGCCCGTGGCCGCCACGTAGCCGGTCACGCCGTTGCCCTCCTCGCGGGCGTAGAGCACGCGGGCCTCCGCCTCCGGCTGCATGCCCTCGGCGAGCAGCTTCTCGAGCCGGCCCGTCTGCCGGTCGAGCAGCCGGATTTCGAGCACATCGAACTTCAGCAGATCCTTCGAGTAGTGGAGGATGTTGCTCTTGAGCAGCTCGATCCGCTCATCGACCGTCATGTCCGCCAGTTCGGCGGGCGCGAGGTCGGCGAGCGTCTGGCCGGCGGCATGGATCGCAGCCCGCTTTTGCTGCTCCAGGATCGCCTCGGTCACGTCGCGCACGGCCACGACGGTCCTGGTCGCCCGACCGGCGGGCGGATCCGCCGGGAACGACGCCGAAGCCCGCACGTCGTAGTAGCGATGTCCAGCCGTGCGGAGCGTCGCGGTGGCGGGGCGGCCCGCCGCGAGCGCCTCGCGAAACCCGCCCATCTCGGCCGCCGGGAGGTCGAGTGCGGCGAAGAAGTCGGAGCCGTGAGCGCAGCCGCCGCACCACGCGGAGAACGAGCCGTTCGCCCACATGATGACGCCCGACTGGTCCAGGACGGCCAACCCGTCGGGGATGTGGGCGACGATGTCGCGGTCTCGGGACGATGACTCGTCCGATCCATCCGGGGGCGCCGCCACCAACCGCTCTCCGTCGTGGGTGCTCGACTCATCTGCCGAGACCCTCGAAAGTATAAAATCGGCCCGAGCGATGCGACAAACGGCCCCCGCCGTTGTCGGGTCCGGCGAGACACCTATACTCCCCTGCGGACCTGTGCCAGGGCGGCCGTGGGCTGCGGCCGCCGGCCGCCGTTCCCGAGAGCCCGCGAGAAGTCAGCACGTGAGCGAAACGCCGTCGTTCCTCGAGCGTCACCAGTTCCTGATCTACCGGCTCTTCTCCCTGGCCGGACTCGTGCCGGTCGGCGCGTTCCTGGTGGTTCACCTGCTCACCAACGCATCGGTCCTGGGGGGGGCCGCTTCGTTCCAGTCGCGGGTCGATCTGATCCACTCGCTCGGTCCGCTGCTCATCCCGGTGGAAGTGGCATTCATTTTCCTGCCGATGATGTTCCACGCGGCCGTGGGCTTCCTGATCATCGCCAACGGGCTGCCGAACGTCGGCTCCTATCCCTACGTCGGCAACGTCCGCTACACGCTCCAGCGGGCCACCGGCATGATCGCCTTCGTGTTCATCATCTGGCACATCATCCAGCTCCACTGGCTCGGCGCGCCGCTGGGAGGCGGGCAGTTCGACCCGCACCACGCGACGAGCACCGCGGCCGCCGCGCTGCGGCCCACGTGGGTCACGGTCCTCTATGCGATCGGCATCCTGTCGGCGGTGTTCCACTTCGCCAACGGGCTCTGGACCCTGGGCATCACCTGGGGCATCTGGACGAGCCCCGCGGCCATGCAGCGGGCCAACGCCCTGAGCATCGTGGTGGGCGTGGCCCTGGCGGCGGCCGGGCTCGGGGCCCTCGGGGGCATGCGGGCCGTCGACATCGAGCAGGCCCGCGCCACCGAGAACTGGCTGGAAGAGCAACGCCAGCGGCTCCAGCCGCCGGGCCCGGGCCGCATTCATCCGGCCTCCATCGAACAGAAGGGAGAGTGAAGCCATGGCACAGCCGAGGGTCCTGGTGGTGGGAGGCGGGCTGGCCGGCCTCGCCTGCACGATGCGGCTCGCGGAACTCGGCGTGCACGTGGATCTCGTGAGCCTCGTGCCCGTCAAGCGGTCGCATAGTGTCTGCGCCCAAGGAGGCATCAACAGCGTCAATGCCCTGACCCGCCAGCAGGGCGACACGGAGTGGAAGCACTTCGACGACACGGTCTATGGCGGCGACTTCCTCCAGCACCAGCCGCCGGTCAAGGAGATGGCCGAGTGGGGGCCGCGGATCGTGGACCTCATGGACCGGCTGGGCGTGCCCTTCAATCGCACCACCGAGGGCTTTCGCGACCAGCGGCGGTTCGGCGGGACACTCTACAAGCGGACGAGTTTCGCCGGCGCCACCACCGGCCAGCAGCTGCTCTACGCCCTCGACGAGCAGGTCCGCCGCCGGGAGGTGGAGGGCAAGGTGAAGAAGTGGGAGTTCTGGGACTTCCTCGCGCCGGTGCTCGACGAGGGCGGCCGCTGCCGCGGGGCCGTCTGCCAGGATCTCGTCACGATGGAGTTCAAGGCGTTCCCCGCCGACGCCGTGGTGCTGGCCACGGGTGGCAACGGCCTGATCTTCGGCCGCAGCACGATGTCGATGGTCTGCACCGGCAGCGCCGTCAGCCGTGCCTACCAGGCGGGTGCCTGGTACGGGAACGGCGAGTTCATCCAGGTGCACCCCACGGCGATCCCCGGCGCCGACAAGCTGCGGCTGATGAGCGAGAGCGCCCGCGGCGAAGGGGGGCGGGTGTGGGTGCCGCGGAAGCCGCAGGATTCCCGAGATCCGCGCGACATCCCCGAGGCCGAGCGGTGCTACTTCCTCGAGGAGCGCTACCCGAAGTACGGCAATCTCGTGCCGCGCGACATCGCCACGCGGGAGATCTTCGACATCTGCACCAACGAGGGGCTGTCGGTCGAGAGGGATCGGCTCTGCGTCTACCTCGATCTCACCCACATCCCGCGCGAGACGCTCGACCGCAAGCTGGGCGGCATCCTCGAGATCTACGAGAAGTTCCAGGGCGTCGATCCGCGGGTCACGCCGATGAAGATCTTCCCCGCCGTCCACTATTCGATGGGCGGCCTGTGGGTGGACTACGAGCGGAGCGGCGATGGCGGCATGGTGGAGGCGTCGCCGCGGAATCAGCGGACCAACATTCCCGGCCTCTATGCGATCGGCGAGTGCGACTACCAATACCACGGCGCCAACCGGCTGGGGGCCAACTCGCTCTTGTCGTGCATCTTCAGCGGCCTGTTCGTGGCCCCGAGCCTGGTGGCCGCCCGCGACGAGGCCGGCGGTTCGGGCGACGCCACGCGGCTGTTCGAGGCGGAGCTCCGCCAGCAGGAAGAGCGGCATCGGCAGCTGCTCGGGCGGACTGCCGGCCGGGAGAATCCATACGACCTGCACCAGGAACTCGGCGGCCTGATGACGCGGGTGGCCACGGTCGTCCGTCGCAACGAACAACTCGCCGAGGCCTACGGCGAGGTGTGTCGGCTGGAGGATCGCTGGCGGCAGTGCGCCGTGTCCGACACCGGCAACTGGACGAACCAGAACGTCGTCTTCACCAAGGCGTTGGGCGACATGTTTCCGGTGGCCAAGCTGATCCTCAAGGGGGCCCTCCAGCGGGACGAGTGCCGGGGTGCCCACTTCAAGCCGCAGTTCGCCATGCCGGGCATCGAGGCGACCGACCCGGCCGGCAAGCGGGCGGAGGCCGAGCGGTGGTGCGACCGGTTCGAGGAGAACACGCGGCGGTGGCTCAAGTCGACGATCGCCGCCTGCGGCCCCGACGGCAGCCCCGAGATCACGTACCAGGACGTGGATACCTCGCTGATTCCGCCCCGGCCCCGGCTCTACGGGCTCGTCGGCGCCGAGGTCATCGAGGAGGTGTGGAAGGAGCGGCAGGCGGCCCGGGCCGGCTCCGAGCGGGATGCGGGGCGCGTCGCGGCGGCGGTGGCCGTCGGCTGAGATCACGATCAGGAGAGCACGCACATGATCAAGGCTGTCGAGAGCAACGGTCACGCCACCGGGAACGGCCACGCCCGACCCGCGCCGGCCAAGAAGGTCCGGGTGCGGATCCTGCGGCAGGACGTGGCGGGGGGCGAGAGCTACTGGGAGCGGTTCGAGGTTCCCCACGAGCCCAACATGAACGTGATCAGCGTGCTGCAGAAGATCGCCGCGCTGGCCCGCACGCAGGACGGCCGCCAGGTCGCGCCCGTGGCCTGGGACTGCTCCTGCCTGGAGGAGGTGTGCGGCTCCTGCACGATGCTCATCAACGGCCGCACGCGGATGGCCTGTTCCGCGCTCGTCGACAAGCTGCTGGCCGAGGACGGCGGTGAGATCGAGCTCAAGCCGATGTCGAAGTTTCCCGTGGTCCGCGACCTGGTGGTGGACCGCCGCCGGCTGTTCCGGTCGCTCGAGCGGGTCCAGGCCTGGGTGCCGGTGGACGACTCCTATGACCATGGGCCCGGGCCGCGGATCTCGCCCGAGGAGCAGCAGGACGCCTACCCGCTCTCCGAGTGCATCTCGTGCGGCTGCTGCCTCGAGGCGTGCCCGCAGTTCACGAAGATCGAGGTGGTGAAGCGGGACGACGAGTCGCCGGCCGACTTCGAGGCCCGTCGCCGCCAGGCCTTCGACGCGGCCTTCCTCGGGGCCCACGCGATCAGCCAGGCGATGCTCTTCAACTCCCATCCCACGGGGCGGATGATCGCCGACGAGCGGCTCGAGGCCCTCACCGGTCGGGGCGGCATCCAGATGTGCGGCAACGCCCAGAACTGCGTGGCCGTCTGCCCCAAGCGGATCCCGCTGACGCGGTCGATCGCCCGGGCCGGGCGGGCTGCCACGGTGTGGGCGATCAAGAAGCTCTTCGACCGCTGATCCGGCCGCCGATTTGCCGCTCGCGGGGGCGGGGTGGTAAGGTTGCAGGGGCAGGAGGGCGGTCCAGAGGTGGGTCGTCCACACGGTTCGCGAGCCCGGCGGGCGGCAGGACGCCCCGGGGTGTTGCCGTGAGCCGACGACCGTACCCCAGATGAGGACGACGAGTGTTGATGGACGAAAGCCGCGGCCGCCCGGCGGAGACGGGCATGGCCGCCGCGGGCCGCCGCGAGGCGCCGCGACGTGACGAGGCGAGCCGGGCCGCCGAACGCCGGGATGCCGACAAGGCCGCAGTCGATTTTCGCTCCCTGGGCCTATCCGCGGCGACGCTCGGCGCGGTCGAGCGTGCCGGCTATCAGATTCCGACGCCGGTGCAGGCGGGCCTGATCCCGCGGGCGCTCAAGGGCGTGGACGTTTTGGGTCAGGCGCGCACCGGCACCGGCAAGACGGCCTCGTTCGTCCTGCCGATCCTCGAACGGATGGCGACGCCTGGCCGGGGTGGCAGCCCCCGGGCGCTCGTGCTCGTGCCCACCCGCGAGCTGGCGGTGCAGGTGAAGGACGAGTTCGAGAAGCTCGCCCACGGGTCGGGCATCCAGTGCGTGGCCGTCTACGGGGGCAAGCCGCTCAAGGGGCAGATCGACAAGCTCGCCAAGCATCCCGCCGTGGTCGTCGGCACGCCGGGTCGGGTGCTCGACCACATGAGCCGCGGCACGCTCCGGTTCGACGGGCTCGACATCGTGACGCTCGACGAGGCCGACCGGATGCTCGACATCGGCTTCCGGCCGGACATCGAGAAGATCCTCCGCCGCTGCCCCGAGGGGCGGCAGACGCTCCTGCTCTCGGCCACCGTCCCGCCGCCGGTACAAAAGCTGGCCACGCGGTACATGCAGAATCCCGAGATCATGGACTTCTCCACCAACGAGCTGGCGGTGGAGACGATCGAGCAGCGGTATTTCACGGTCGAACCGACCCGGAAGTTCGACCTGTTGGTCAAGCTCCTCGAGCGCGAGCAGCCGCGGCAGGCGATCGTGTTCTGCCGCACGAAGCGGGGCACCGACAAGGTCTTCGAGAAGCTGGCCCGCCGCCGCAGCCGGCGCGCCGGTCGCGAGGATCGGGGCGAAGGGGGCGGGCAGGCCGTCGACGTGGCCTGCATCCACGGCGACCTGGCCCAGAACGTGCGCGACCGGGTGATGCGGCAGTTTCGCGACGGCAGCGTGACGATCCTGGTGGCCACCGACGTGGTGGGCCGGGGCATCGACGTCTCGAGCGTCTCGCACATCATCAACTACGACATCCCCGAGTTCTGCGACGACTACGTGCACCGCGTCGGCCGGACGGGCCGGATGGGCCGCGAAGGGATCGCCTACACGTTCGTGGCCCCCGAAGAGGGGCCGCAGCTCACCAGGATCGAGATCCGCATCGACCGGCTGCTCAAGCGGGACGAGATCGAGGGCTTCGAGGCCTTCGACCGCCGTCCCGCCCCGCCGCCGGTGGAGCAGTTGCCCACCGGTGGCTTCACCCAGGCCGCGGCCGAGAAGGCGGCGCCGGCGGCCCCGGCGAAGCCGCCCTCCGCGACCCTGCTCGGCAAGGGCCGCGGTCCGAAGCGGCACCGCCGGGCGCTGTAGATCGCGACGTCGTCGCTCGAAGGATTGCCGCCTGCACGTCGAGAAGACTGAATGAGCTGGCCCGGCTGCGGGGCGGCATGAGTTCGCTCGCTGACACGCTCGCGATCCTCACGCCGACCCCTCCGCCTCGCCGACTGTTCGCCTGTGCCTCAGGATTGCCGCCGGGGATCGGTCATGGATGATGCTGACGAGGCTCGGATCGTGCGGCAGCGGCTCGAGAGCCTGCTGCGGGCGGGCGTCGAGGCGTTGCCCAGAGCCGGCCGGGCGCCGGCGGCCGCGGATCCGACGTCGGTTGCCACTCGGGCCGCCGCGGCCGCCGGCCCGCCGCCCGCGGCGGGGGACGTGGCCGGCAGGATCACCGCCCTGGAGGTGGTGCGGGCCGAGGTGGCCGGCTGCACCAGGTGCAGCGAGCTGGCGGCGGCCCGCACGCAGACCGTGTTCGGTGCGGGCCGACCCGACGCGCGGCTCGTGTTCTTCGGCGAGGCCCCCGGGGCCGACGAGGATGCCAGCGGCGAGCCCTTCGTGGGCCGGGCGGGGCAACTGCTGACGAAGATCATCGAGGCCTGCACGCTCCGCCGCGAGGACGTCTACATCATGAACGTCCTCAAGTGCCGACCACCGGGCAATCGCACGCCGCTGCCCGACGAGGTGGCCAACTGTCGCCCGTTCTTCGAGCGGCAGTTCGAGATCATCCGGCCGGAGTTCATCTGCTGCCTGGGGGCGTCGGCCGCCCAGGCGCTGCTGGAAACGACCGAGCCGATCGGCAAGCTGCGTCGTCGCTGGTTCACCTACGGGTCCGCGGCCGTGCTCTGCACCTACCACCCCTCCTACCTGCTGCGGAATCCGGCCGCCAAGCGGGATGTCTGGGACGACATGAAGCTCCTGATGAGCCGCATGGGCGTCGACCTGTAGTCCGATCCGGATTTTCTGAAGAATCGGATCCTGACGGTCCGATCATCTGGGCGGGGTCATGGGTGGGGGGAACAGCCGCTGGTTCCACTCGGAACTGCCGCGGGACCGGCTCGGGGGGCTGGTTCCGCGGCGGCCCGGCCGCCAGGAGACGACGGTGATGCGACGGCCTGGATGCGTCCGCTCTGGGGCCTGCGTCTGGCCGCTGCTCGTCTCCCTGCTGGCCGGGTGCACGATGTGCCCGGACCCGTACGACTACTCGGGGCCGGTGCCCGACGGGGCGGCGACACAGAACGATTTCCGGGCCCGCAGCAACGGCATCATCCCGATCGGCGCCGCGCCGCGGCCCTGGCCGCCGATCGTGAGGAGCGAGCGGGCGGGCGAGGATGTGCCGGGCTCGAGCGCCGAGGAGCAAAGGATCGCCCAGGCTCCGGCCGCCGGCGAGGTGACTCGGATCCCCGAGGTGGTCGCCGAGGAGCCCCTCGACATCGCGGCGGCCTTCGAGTCGGCCGACTCCCCGCCGGCGAAGCCCTAGGCCGGCTTGACCAGGCCCGGCTCGGGCACCCAGCCGTCGGGCACGACCGCACCGCGGGGGACCACGGCGATCCCGTCCCGCACCAGGAACCGGGGCGAGTCGGCCGTGTCGACCCAGCCGTGCTCGTTCACGATCCGCACCCGGCGGCCGACGTGCACGTTCTTGTCGATGATCGCCCCCTCGATGATCGTGCCCTCGCCGATGCCCAGCGGGGGCTCGCCGCGGGCGGCGTCGGTGGCCAGTTCGTCCGGCGTCTCGTAGAAGTCGCTGCCGAGGACGACCGAGTTCCGGATCACAACGTTGCGGCCGATCCGGCACCGCAGGCCGATCACGCTGTTCTCGATCACCGCCCCGTGCTCGATCAGGCAGCCGTCCGACACCAGGCTCTCGCGCACGCTCGCCCCCTCGATGCGTGACGGGGGCAGAAACCTGGCCCGAGAATAGATCGGCGCCTCGGCGGCAGCCAGTTCGAAGGGCACCGCCGCCCGCGCCAGGTCGAGGTTGCACTGGTAATAGGAGCGGATGGTGCCGATGTCCTCCCAGTAGCCGTCGAAGGGGTGCAGCTGCACCCGCTTCGCCCGGATCGCCGCCGGAAAGACCTCGCGGCCGAAGTCGCGGTAATCGGTCTTGGTGAGCAGGTCGAGCAGGCAGTCGCGGTTGAACAGGTAGATGCCCATGCTGGCCATCAGGCTGCGGCCCGCAGCCGGGATGCCGCGGGCCTCGATCCACGACGGATCGGTGCGCAGGTCGGCGAGTTCCGTCGTGGTCTGCGGCTTTTCGAGGAAGCCCAGCACGCGGCCGCTGTCGTCGAGCCGCATGATGCCGAGTGCCGAGGCGGCCGCGTCGTGCACCGGGATGCCGGCGATGGTGACGTCGGCGCCGGTCTTCTGGTGGGTGGCCAGCATGTCGGCGTAGTTCATGCGGTAGAGCTGGTCGCCCGACAGGATCAGCACGTGCTTGATGTCGGGCTGCTGGAGATAGCGGAGATTCTGCCGCACCGCGTCGGCGGTCCCCTGATACCAGCCCACGTCGGCGTCGAGCGTCTGCTGGGCCGCGAGGATCTCGACGAAGCCGCCGCTGAACGCGTCGAAGGTGTAGGTGCGGCGGATGTGCCGGTGCAGGCTCACGGAGTTGAACTGCGTGAGCACGTAGATCCGCTGCACCCCCGAGTTGATGCAGTTGGAGAGGGGCACGTCGATGATCCGGTACTTGCCCGCCAGTGGCACCGCCGGCTTGGAGCGGTCGCGGGTGAGCGGAAACAGGCGGGTGCCCCGGCCGCCGCCGAGGACCAGGGCGAGCACGCTGCGGAGGCTCATGGCTTGGGTTCCGGGTTGGCGAGGACGAAGTTGACCATCCGGCCGGGAACCGCCACCACCTTCGCGATCGTGCGGCCGGCGAGCAGTTCGGCGATCCGGGGGTCGGCCGCGGCGGCGGCCTGGAGCGCGGCGGCATCAGCGCCGGCCGGCACCACCACCCGGCCCCGCAGCTTGCCCTGCACCTGCACCGGGATCTCCACGGTGTCGTCGTGGAGCCAGCGCTCGTCGACGGCCGGCCAGGTCGCGAGCGACACGGGGGCCGGCCGGCCGAGCACCTCCCAGAGTTCCTCGGCCAGGTGGGGGGCGAACGGGGCGAGCACCTTCACGAAGGGCTCGACGAGCCCCCGGGGCCGGCGCTCGAGCGGGGTGCAGAAGTTGACGAACTCCATCATCCGCGCGATGGCGGTGTTGAAGGAGAGGGCCTCGATGTCACGGGTCACCTTGTCGATCATGCGATGCAGTTCGCGGAGCTGGGCGTCGGTGGGCTCGTCGTCGACCAGTTGTGGCGCCGGCACCAGGTCGTCGGACCGCTCGTCCACCACCAGCCGCCAGGCGCGTTCGAGGAAGCTCCGCACGCCCCCGACGCCCGCGGTGCTCCAGGGCTTCGTCGCCTCCAGCGGCCCCATGAACATCTCGTAGAGCCGCAGCGAGTCGGCCCCGAAGTCCTTCACGACCTGGTCGGGATTGACCACGTTGCCACGGCTCTTCGACATCTTGTAGGCCCGGCTCTCGACCCGGACCTTCGGCATGTCGCGGAGCACGAAGTGCTCCCCCTGCTTCTCGACCTGCTCGGCCGGCAGCCGCACCGGCGTATCGGCGTCGGAACGCTTTTCCGCCGACACCCAGCCGCCGCCGGCCGCCCGGTAGCCGGTGAACTCCATCTCCCCCAGGATCATGCCCTGGTTGACGAGCCGGGCGAAGGGCTCGGGGTGGGAGACGTGGCCCCGGTCGAAGAGCACCTTGTGCCAGAACCTCGCGTAGAGGAGGTGCAGCACGGCGTGCTCGGCTCCCCCCACGTACAGGTCGACCGGCATCCAGGCCCGCTCCACCGCCGGGTCGACGAACCGATCGGCGTTGTGCGGGTCGAGAAACCGCAGGTAGTACCAGCACGACCCGGCCCACTGGGGCATGGTGTTGGTCTCGCGGCGGTATCGCTTCCCGTCACGCTCCACGAACAGCCAGTCGTGGCCGGCCCGCGAGAGCGGCGGGTCGGGCGTCTGCCCGGGCTTGAAGTCGGCCAGGGGCGGCAACGGCACCGGCAGCTCGGCCTCGTCCAGCGGCCGGACCGCGCCCGTGGGCCGGCCGTTGGCGTCGAGTTCGTGCAGGATCGGGAAGGGCTCGCCCCAGAACCGCTGGCGGCTGAAGAGCCAGTCGCGCAGCTTCGAGTTGGCGGCCGGTCGGCCGAGGCCCGCGGCCGCGAGGTCGGCGGCCACCCGCTCGATGAAGGCGGCCGTCTCCAGGCCGGTGTAGGGGCCGGAGGCGACCGCCCGGCCCTGGCCGGTGAAGACGACCTCGACCGGCCGGCCGTCGGCGGGCTCGACGACGGTCACCACCTCCAGCCCGAAGGTCCGGGCGAACTCGAAGTCGCGGTCGTCGTGGGCGGGAACCGACATGATGGCGCCGGTGCCGTAGCTGGCGAGCACGTAGTCGGCGACCCACACCGGCACGGGCCCGCCGGTGAGCGGATGGATCACGTGCGACCCCGTGAAGACGCCGGTCTTCTCCCGTGCCAGGTCGGTGCGGTCGAGGTCGCTCTTGCGGGCGGCCGCCTCGCGGTAGGCGGCGATGGCGGCCCGCTGGTCGGGCGTCGTGAGCCGGTCGATGAGCGGGTGCTCGGGAGCGACCACCATGCAGGTCACGCCGTAGAGCGTGTCGGGCCGAGTCGTGTAGATCCGCAGGGCATCGTCGCCCGGCTGGGCCGGGTAGCCGTTCGCCGCCCGCTGCGCCTTCCAGGCCGCGAAGGCGGCGCCGGCATCGGCGGCGGCCGGCGGCAGAAAGAAGTCCACCTCCGCGCCCGTGCTGCGGCCGATCCAGTCCCGCTGCAACTTCTTGATGCTCTCGGGCCAGGCGAGGTCGTCGAGTTCCCGGTCCAGCCGCTCGGCGTAGGCGGTGATCCGCAGCATCCACTGCCGGAGCGGAATCCTGACCACCGGATGGCCGCCCCGCTCGCTCACGCCCCCGATCACCTCCTCGTTGGCGAGCACCGTGCCGAGCGCCGGGCACCAGTTCACGGGAGCCTCGGACTGGTAGGCGAGCCGGTGGCCGTCGCGATACCGTGCCACGGCCGCTTCGCCGCCGGCGGCGACCTCGGGCGGGATCGGCAGTTCGGCGATCGGCCGGCCCCGCTGGCTGTCGGGATCGAACCAGGTGTCGAAGAGCACCAGGAAGATCCACTGCGTCCAGCGGACATACTCCGGGTCGGTGGTGGCCAACTCCCGGCCCCAGTCGTAGCTGAAGCCGAGCATCTTCAGCTGCCGGCGGAAGGTGGCGATGTTGCGATCGGTGCTTTCCCGTGGGGGGGTGCCCGTGCGGATGGCGTGCTCCTCGGCGGGCAGCCCGAAGGCGTCGAAGCCCATGGGGTGCATGACGCTCGTGCCGCGCATCCGCTCGAAGCGGACGACGATGTCGGTCGCGGTGTAGCCCTCCGGATGGCCGACGTGGAGGCCGTCGCCGCTCGGGTAGGGAAACATGTCCAGCACGTACCGCTTGCGGCCGGCGGGCAGTCTTGGCGTGGCGAACGTGCCGTGCGCCTCCCACCAGTCCTGCCACTTCGGCTCGATGCGGGCGGGCTGGTAGCGGGGCATCCGAATGTCCGGGGCGTGCTGGAGCGGAGCGGGGGAGGGGCCGCGGCGGTTTTCGGCTGTCCAACCCGAGGACCCCGGATTCTAATAATTGCGGGAAAGCGGGCAACGTGAGCCCTCTGTTTCGGCCCCCTGGAGAGACCTGCCCGATGCCAGCCCCGCCAGTCGCCGATCCTGCCGTCGCCGATGTCCTCCAGCGGCGCATGCTGCGGGCCTGCCGGACGGCCGGTGGGCGGCTCAAGATGGCCGACTCACTGGGCACGAAGCTCACCGGCCGCGAGCTGCTGACGCGGATCCTCGTCGCCAAGCGGGTGCTCGATCGGGTGCTCGGCCCGAACGAGCGACGGGTGGGCGTGCTCCTCCCGCCGACGGCCGGCGCGGCGATCGTCAATGCGGCGCTCGCCCTGTCGGGCCGCGTGGCGGTGAACCTCAACTACACCTCGGCCCAGCCGATTCTCGACCTCTGCATCGAGCGGGCCGGACTCGCGCACGTGATCTCGAGCCCGCTGTTCCTCGGCCGCGTCAAGCTCTCGGTCGGTGACAAGCTGCTCGACGCGGGCGACCTCAAGAAGCTGGCGACGGCGGCCGACAAGGCGATCGGCTTCCTGCAGGCCACCGTCCTGCCGCTGCCCCTGCTCGAGCGGATCCTGGGGCTGCACCGCCTGCGGCCCGACGACGTGCTGACCGTGATCTTCACCTCGGGATCGACCGGCGACCCGAAGGGCGTCGTGCTGACCGAGGAGAATGTCTGCTCGAACGTCCGGGCGATCGACCAGCTTTTGCATCTCTCGCCGGCCGACGTGGCCCTGGGGGTGCTGCCGTTCTTCCACTCCTACGGCTACACGACGACGCTCTGGACGCCGCTGGTGCTCGAGCCGGCCGTGGTCTATCACGCGGATCCGCGGGACGCCCAGGTGGTGGGCCGCCTGGCCCGCGAATATCACGCCACGATCCTGATGGCGACGCCGACCTTCCTGCGGATCTACGTCCGCCGGACTCCGGCCGAGGATTTTTCGAGCCTCGAGGCGGTGTTCGGAGCCGCCGAGAAACTGCCGAAGGAGGTCAGCGACGCCTTCGAGCAGAAGTTCGGCGTGCGACCGAGCGAGGCCTACGGCGCCACGGAACTCGCGCCGCTCGTGGCCGCAAACGTGCCCCCGAGCCGCCATGTGCCGGGCCGGCCGGTGGATGCCCGGGAGGGCACGGTGGGCCAGCCGATCGTCGGCTGTCGGGCGAGGATCACCGACCGCGAGGGGGAGCGGGAGCTGCCGCTCGGCCAGGAGGGACTGCTCTGGATCACGGGGCCGAACGTGATGCAGGGCTACCTCGACCGGCCCGATCTCACGTCGCAGGTGGTGAAGGACGGTTGGTACTGCACGGGCGACATCGCCCGGCTCGACGCCGAAGGCTTCATCACGATCACCGGCCGGGAGAGCCGGTTCTCGAAGATCGGCGGCGAGATGGTGCCCCACCTCTCGGTCGAAGAGGCGATCAACGAGGCGCTCGGCGCCTCCGACGGCGACCTCCTGGCCGTGGTGACGGCCGTGCCCGACCGGGCCAAGGGCGAGCGGCTGGTCGTGTTTCACCTCCCGACCGACCGCGACCTGGGCGGTGTCGTGGCCGCGCTTCGCGACCGTGGGCTGCCGAACCTGTGGGTTCCGGGGGCCGATTCCTTCGCGGAAATCCCCGAGCTGCCCGTGCTCGGCTCGGGCAAGCTCGATCTTCGGCGGCTCGGCGAGATGGCGCGGGAGCGGTTCACGGAGGCCGGGGCGTGACGGCGGCCGGCAGCGGCGAGGGGATCGCGCTCGACTGCATTCTCGGTCGCAGCGACTCGCTCCGGGCGGAGGTGTTCTTTCGGGCCACGCTGCCACCGGGAGTGGATGCCGCCGGGGCCACGCTCACGGGCACGCTTGTCGGCCCGGAGTGCCGCCGGGCGATCACGCTGCCGGTCACGGCCAAGTTGGCGGCGGTGCGGGGGGGCGACGTGTCTGGGACGCCAGATGCCCTCGTGGCCCGGGCGATCCTGACCGAGCCTTCGTATTGGACCCCCGAGTTGCCGAACCGCTACCGGCTCGAGGCTCGGCTGGAAGCCGCCGGTCGTGAACTGGCGACGTGGCGACGGCCGCTCGGGCTCCGTCGGCTCGGGGTCCGCGGCCGGTCGCTCTGGCTCGACGGCCGGCGGTATGTGCCCCGCGGGCTGGTGGCCACCGACGCGGTGGACATCGCCGCCTTGCGGGCCGCGGGGCTCGCGGCCGTCGTGGCCGACCCGAGCGAACCCTTTCTCGACCGCTGCGATGCCGAGGGTGTCGCCGTGATCGGCCTGCTCGCCGAGGCGTGCGGAAAGCCGCTCGACGTGGCTGCCGCGACCGCTGCCGTCGCCCGCTGGGCCTGGCACCCGGCGGTGCTCGCAGCCGTGGTGCCGCACGACGCCGCGGCCGACGCGACCCCGGCGCTCACGGCCGCGATTCGCGGCCGGCGCGACACGGTGCTCCTCGGCCGGGAAGTCGATGGAAGCGAGCCGTCGGTCGAGGTCGTCGACGGGATCGATCTGCTCGTCGTCGCCCTGCCAGCCGGGGGCCTGCCGCACGACGCCTGGCGGGCTGCGCCGCTGGCCGTGCCGCTGCTGGCCCGACGTGCCGGCGAGACGGGAGCGGCGCCCGAGCCATCGCGGCGGGGTTGCGACGCGTTGCAGGCCGCCCTCGCGGCATGGCGGGCCTGCGGAGCACCGGGCCCGCAGCCCGACTGGGCCGGCTATCTCGTGGGCTGAGCCCCGCCCGCGTCTGGCTGCGTCAACGCTCCGGCCCGGCTCTGCGACCGAAGATCCGCACGTCGGCGAAGTCGTTCATGTCGTCGAAGGAGCCGATGCCGACGCGGCCGGCCGTGAAGGTCTTGTCGACCACCTCCATCAGCGGCGACTGCAGGTCGTCGAAGTAGACCGCGATCCGACCCGTGGCCACCTCGCGGACGAGCTTGACGGTGTGCCACCGGTCGTCCCAGGAGACGGGCTTCGTGTTGTGGGTCAGCGGCCGCCGCGGGGCGCCGTTCACGATCATGATCTGGCCGCTGGCGGGGTCGGGCTTCGCCCCGAGGTGGACGTAATAGAAGTGTTCCGGATCCTGCCAGTTGAAGAACACGCAGCAGTCGCGGTGGTTGCCCGTGTCGAGCGTGCTCCTGACCTGGAACGTGATCACCGTATCGGTGAGCTCGAGATCCTTGACGAGCGCCACGTTGTGGGGACTGCGAACCTTGGGGCGGTAGTCGCTTTGGCGCTTGGTGAGCCCCCAGACGGCGCGGCTCTCATCCTGATGCAGCCTCCACGCCGCCGGGTCGGTCGGTTCCCACCGGCCGGCACCCTTTGAAAAGTCTTCCGCGAAGACGAGCGGCAGGGACTCGTCAGCCCGGATCGAAGGTGCCCAGGCCACGGCGTTCCACGCGACGAACGTGAGGGCGAGGCGGGACAAGACGGGGACGCGGTTCATGGCGTGATCCGGGTGTGGCGGAGGTTGGGCGGGCATGCCCGAGGGCTGCTAGCATCGTAGAGGCATCCATGCTCGACCACGAACGCTACTCCCGCCAGACCCGCTTTGCGCCGCTCGGCCCCGAGGGCCAGGCCAGGCTCGCCGCGGCACGGGTGGCGATCGTGGGCTGCGGGGCGCTCGGGTCGGCGTCGGCCCTGGCCCTCGCCCGGGCAGGAGTCGGCTCCCTGCGGCTCGTCGACCGCGACGTGCCCGAGGTGTCCAATCTCCCTCGCCAGGTGCTCTTCACCGAGGCCGACGTGACTGCCGGGCTGCCCAAGGCCGTGGTCGCCGCGGAGCAGCTCCGCCGGATCGACTCGTCGCTTGCGGTCGAACCGGTCGTGGCCGATCTGACCGCGGCCAACGCGGCCCGGTTGCTCACGGGCGTGGACGTGATCGTCGACGGCACCGACAACCTCGAGGCCCGCTACCTGGTCAACGAGGTGGCCTGTCGCCATGGCATCCCCTGGGTGCATGGCGGCGCCATCGGGGCCGAAGGACGCGTGCTCACGGTGATTCCCGGCCGGACCGCCTGCCTGCGATGCCTCGTTCCCGAGCCGCCACCGCCCGGGGCGCTTCCCACCTGCGACACCGCCGGGATCATCGGTCCGGCGGCGCTCGTCGTGGGGGCGGTGCAGGCGGCGGAGGTGATCAAGCTGATCGTCGGCGCGGCCGACGGGACGGCCGGCCGGATGCTCGCCTGCGATCTGTGGAGCGGCCAGTGGCGCGTGATCGATCTCGCCCCCCTGGCGGTCGCCGGCTGCCCCACGTGCCGCGCCGGCGACTTCCCGTGGCTCGAGGGGCGGCTGGGCGGCGGGGCGACATCGATCTGCGGGCGAGAGGCGGTGCAGGTCACGGCGGGCACCGGGACCATCGATCTCGAGGCCGTGCGGGCGCGGCTCGCCGGCGTGGCCGAGGTCACGGTGAATCCGTGGATGCTGCGGGCCGCGGTCGAGCCGGGCATCCGCCTGTCGGTGTTCGCCGACGGCCGCGTGATCGTGGATGGCACCCGCGACCTCGCCCGGGCCAGGGCGATCGCCGCCCGCTACCTGTAGCCTCAGTACTTCAGCCCGTTGCGGCGAACGTGGATCAGCGGTGGCGTGTCGGGCCGGCCAGCGGCCGCCTCGACCCTGCCCAGCACGATCACGTGGTCGCCGCCGGCCGCCGCCACCTCGCCGACGGTGCGGCATTCCAGCCAGCCGGCCGCATCGGAGAGCACCGCGACGCCGGCCGGGGTGCGGTCCACGCCCAGCCCGGCGAACGGATCGTCGCCGTCGGCTGGCGCCTTGCCGAACCTCGCCAGCAGGCTGCGCTGGGAATCGGCCAGCACGTTCACGGCGAACGGCGCGCCGCTTCTCATGGCGGCGAGGAGGTCGCGGGACGTGCCCACGGCCACCGACAGCAGCGGCGGTGCGAACCCGGCCTGCATCACCCAGCTGGCGAGCATCGCGTGGTCGCGCTCGCCCGCACGCCACGTGACGACGAACAGGCCGCTGGGGATGCGGCCGAGGCCGCTGGCGACCTCGCTGCCGCAGGTCGGGGAGGGGGACTGGGGTGAGGAGGTCATCGCGGAAGCGCTCGGAGGAGGGGGATGTCAGCAAAGTTGGCGGAACGGCGGACTCGCGGATCGCCCCAGCCTGCGGTGGCGGGGCAAGGGGCTCCGCGTCGTCGTTCCAGCATCGCGGATCGGAGCGGGCGGGTGCCGATCAATCCATCTGTGGCCGGCCGCCCTCGGACCTCTAGAGTCTGGCGGCAGACACGGGCCGGCTGCAACCCGGTGTGGAAACTCATCCGCACCGGGCACCGCTCCCATTGTCGCTCCTGCCGGGATTGCGTCCTTGCCCATGCCCGCAGTCATCCTGAACCTGGCGGTCGTCCTCGCCTGTCTGGCGGCCACCACGGTCGTCGGCCAGGAGTTCGTGGCTGATTCCCTGCCGGCGCCCACGGGTGAGTCCGCCGGGATGCAGGGGCTGCCGCCGGTCGAGCCCGGCGGGCCCGTCTTTCTCGACGATCCCTACCTGCCGGGCCCGTATCGCGGCGACGCCTCGGCCTCCGGCATCCCGACCGGCGCCTTCGACGACCTCTGGGCGCCGCGGCCATGGTCGTGGCACCTGCTCCCCAACAACCTGATCTACACGAGCTACCTCGCCGGTCCGAAGGAACCGCGGTTCGCCACCGTCTGGTACGACGACACCGCGCCCGATCCATTCACCCCCTCGGAGTCCGCCGGTTGGCTGTGGGACAGCACGCTCGGCGGGCGGGTCTCTGTCCTGCGCTACGGGTCCGACACGGCCCTCCATCCGCAGGGCTTCGAGGTGCAGCTCGAGGGGGCCGCCTTCGTGCGGCTCGACCCGGCCCGCGACCGCGACCTCGTCTCGAGCGACTACCGCTTCGGCATCCCGCTGGTATACGGCGTGGGCCGCTGGCAGTCGAAGCTCGCCTACTACCACAACAGCGCCCACCTGGGCGACGAGGCGATGATCCGGTTTCCTGACTTCCCGCGGGTGAACTACGTCCGCGACGTGATCGTGCTGGGTGGGTCCTGGTATCCGCTCGACTGGCTCCGGCTCTACGGCGAGGCCGGCTGGTCGTTCTACAACTCGGGCGGCTCGGAGCCGTGGGAGTTCCAGTTCGGCACGGAACTCATCCAGGCCCGGCCGACGGGCATTCACGGAGCACCCTTCCTGGCGGTCAACGGCATGAGCCGCCAGGAACTCGACTGGGGGGGCAACATCTGCGTGCAGACCGGCTGGGCGTGGCGGGGCGATGCGAGCGAGAAGTTGCTCCGGATCGGGTTCGAGTATCTCTACGGGTCCGACCCGCAGTACGAGTTCACCTTCTACAACCAGAACCGGGCCGGCATCGGGATGTGGTATGACTTTTGACGTGCGGCCCGCCGGCCGCATCAGAAGCCGCTCCCAACCGCATCCGCATGCCGCTGCTGGCGATCGAGACGACGTGTGACGAAACCGCGGCGGCCGTGGTGACCCGCGGCCGGGAGGTGCTGTCGAGCGTCGTCGCCAGCCAGGAGCGGCTGCACGCCCGGTGGCGGGGCGTGGTGCCCGAAATCGCCTCGCGGGCCCACGTCGAGCGGATCATTCCCGTGATCGACGAGGCCGTCGGCCGGGCCGGCATCGCCCGCGGCGACATCGAGGCGGTGGCCGTGGCCGTCACCCCCGGTCTCGTCGGTTCCCTGCTCGTGGGCCTGGCGGCCGCGAAGGGAATCGCGGCCACGCTCCGCTTGCCGATCGTCGGCTACGACCACGTGGCGGCCCACCTCTACGCCTGCCGGCTGGCGCATGGCGATGCCATGCGGTATCCCTGCGTCGGCCTGGTGGCCAGCGGTGGTCACACGTCGCTCTTTCACGTGCGCGGCCCCTTGGAACTCGACCGCCTCGGAGGCACGATCGACGATGCCGCCGGCGAGGCCTTCGACAAGGCGGCCGCGATGCTCGGCCTGGGCTATCCGGGCGGCCCTGAGATCGAGCGGGCGGCGGTCGGCGGCGACCCCCGGGCCCATCGCCTGCCCCGGCCGCTCGCGACCGACCGCGACCGGCTCGACCTGAGCTTCAGCGGCCTCAAGACCGCCCTGCGGTACCTCGTTCGCCCGCCGGGCGCGGCCGCCGACACGCCGCCCCCGGAGGGCCGCGACCGCGCCGACCTGGCGGCGTCGTTTCAGCGGGCCGTCGTCGATGCGATCCTGGCGAAGGTCGAACTGGCCGTCGAGAAGACGGGCTGCCAGTGCGTGGCCGTGGGGGGCGGTGTGGCAGCCAACGCGCTCCTGCGGGAGGCGGTCGAGGAGTTGGGCCGCCGTCGCGGCTTCGCGGTGCTCGTGCCGCCGAAATCGCTCTGCACCGACAACGCCGCGATGGGGGCGATCGCCTGGGAGCGGCTCGAGCGGGGCGAGGACGACGGGCTCGAGTTGGACGTCCGCCCCGGCACCGATCGCACCCGACGGTCCTGAGCGCTCACCGCCGCAGGCTCGAGGTCGAGTGTCGATCTCGCGAGGGAAAAGTGGCCACGGGTCTGTGACCCGTGGAATGCGTCTGCCGTCCCGTTCGGCGCCCGGCCGCCGCGCCGCTCACACGAACCGCGCGAGCGCGTACGACTTCTTGCCCGACCGCAGCACGAGGGTGGCGGTGCCGGCGAGATCACGGGGCGTGAGCCGGTAGCCGACGTCGGCCACGCGCCGGTTGTTGACGGAGATGCCCCCCTGCTCGATCGTCCGCCGCGCGGCGCCCTTGCTGGCCGCGAGGCCGGTCGCAGCCACTGCGTCGGCCAGGGGCAGGCCCTCGCCCTCGAGCGCCGCTCGAGGGAACTCGCTGCTCGGCACGTCGGCGAAAATCTCCGCCAGAGCCGCGTCGTCCAGGTGCTCGATGGCGGCGCCGAAGAAGATCTCCGTGGCTTGGCGAGCCGCCGCCAGACCCTCCTCGCCGTGCACGAGCCGGGTCAGTTCTGTGGCGAGCCGCTTCTGCGTCTCGCGTGCGGCCGGGTTGGCGGCCCGTGACTCGTCGAGGCCGCGCACCTCGTCGAGGGAGAGCTCCGTGAGCCGCAGCAGGCATCGGCCCGCGTCGTCGTCGTCGAGGTTGATCCAGTACT
>JBJTAA010000306.1:0-2838 GCA_046090525.1 Planctomycetota bacterium | reverse complement strand
CCAGTTGTGGATCCGGAAATCATCGGTCTGCGTGGAATTCTTCCCGCGGAAGGTGAACCACGAGTCGCGCACGGCCTGCAGCACCACCTGCTCCACCGGCCGCCCCTGGGCATCGAGAACCTCGAGCCGCGAGTCGAGCTTCGATTTTGGCGTGCCCGACGCGGCGGTCACTTGAAGGATCAGCGGCACGCCCGCCTGGGCGGTGAACCGGAAGCAGTCGGCATCGCCGGGAGCCTGGACCGCGCCGGAGATGGTCATGGGCGCCGAGGCTGGTTGCGCCTGGGCGGGAGCGTCGTTGGGCTCCGCCTCGGCGAGCGTGGCCGCCGGGGCTTCGCCGGCGGGAGCCGCTGCGGCAGGGGCGGCGGCGGCTGCCGACTCGGCCGAGGGCGGATTCCCCGCGACCGCGGCCAGTTGCGGCCCGGTGACCTCGACGAGGTCGAGCGAGCCGTCCATCCGCCCGACAAGAAATCGGCCGGCCGCCTCGGGCACGACCGCCGCCACCACGTCGGGCTGCCGTGGCAGGTCACGTTCGAGCATGACGTCGGGCAGGCTCCACGCCTTCAGTGAGCGGTCTTCGGCCGTCGTGATGAGCAGCCGACCGTCGGCCGCGAGGGCCACCGCCACGATCGGCGTCTCGTGGGCGAACCGGGAGAACAGGGGCGGATTGATCGCCGGCGTGTCGAGCGACACGAGCTTCCAGAGATGGATCCGCTTGTCGCGGCCGACGCCGATCACGCGGCTGCCGTCGGGCGTGAAGGCCACGCCCGTCATCTCCCCCTGGGGCTGGCTGAGCGTGTCGAGCCGCACGCCGTCGCCGGCCCGCCAGAGCTTGATCGTCTCGTCGGCGCTCGCCGAGCCGAGGATCTTGCCCGAGGGGTGCCAGGCGAGGTCGTAGACGGCGCCGTTGTGCACGTCGATGGACCGCAGGAGCGCGCCGTCAGCCGCGTTCCAGAGCTTGATCGACCGATCGTAGCCCGCCGTGGCGAGCGTCTTTTCATCCGGCGAGAGCTCGGCGTCGTAGAGCAGGTCGCGGTGGCCGGCGAACGACTGGACGACCTTCCCGGTGGCCACGTCGCGGATCTCGGCCACGCCGCGGAGCCCGACGATCCCCGCCGCGATCACGAGCCGCGCGCCGTCGCGGGTGAAGTGCACGGCCGCGACCTTGCCCGGCAGGTCGGCGAACGCGACGAGCGGCTGGCCCGCCGGCCGGCCGCTGTCGACGGCCAGGATCTCGACCGCCCGGCCGCGGGCCACGGCCAGCCGCGTGCCGTCGGGCGCGAGGGCGGCGGCGGTGACGGGTTTCGCTCCCGCGAAGGGCGCAAGCGCGGGCACGGCGAGCGTCTCGAGGATCGAGGCGTCGTGCGTTGGGCCGGGCGCACCCGCCGCGATCCACGCCTCGAGCGTGGCGAGGTCGGCGGCGGGCACCTGCGGCTCGTCGGGCGGCGGCATGTGGTCGGCGTCGTGGCTCTTGATCCGCTGGATCATGACCGAGGCCGCGGCCTCGCCGGGTGCCACCGGATCCCCCGCGCCGTCGCCGCCCTTGCGGAGCGACGCAAACCGCTCCACCGAGAAGCCCGACTCCGCCTCGCGGTCGTTGTGGCAGCCGGAGCAGTAGGTGCGCAGGATCGGCGCGACGTCGTGTTCGTAGGACGGGACCGCGAGCGCCGCCGCCGGCACGAGGCACAGCACCCAGGCCAGCGTTTCTTTCATCTCAATGCCTGAAGAGGAACTCGCGGCTCGTGAGCAGCGACCAATACATGTCTTCCACGACCTGCCGTTTCTCCTGCGGCGGCGCCTGCGCGATCATCTCCTCGAGCGGCTTCCGCTCGGCGTCGGTGGGCTTGCGCGAGAGCGTGAGCAGCCAGGCCTCCTCCACGAGCTTCGCGGGGGAGGGATCGGTGGCGAGGATCTGCGTCACCCGCCCCTCCTTGGCGGCGAGTTTGTCGTTGAGCGTGGAGCCGTTCGAGAGGTGGAGCACCTGCACGAGGCTCGGCTGGTTCGACCGCTCGCACTCGCAGGTGATCTCGCGGGCGTTGCGGCCGAACGTGTCGAGAAAATAATTCTTGATCGTCGAGTCCTTGAGTTCGACGGCCCGCGTGTCGTCGCCATAGCCCTCGACCTTGCTCGTGGAGCCGTCGTTCATCACCGACTCCGTGTATTTGTCGTGCACGCCCGTCACGTCGACGATCGCGTCGGAGAGCACCTCCGCCATCAGCCGCTTCGGGTAGGCCCGGGCAAACCAGCGGCGATCGTCACGGTTCTCCGGCAGGGCCACGCTCGAGCGGGCGTAGGTCTCCGAGAGCAGGATCAACCGCATCAGGGCCTTGAGGTCGTAGCCGTGCTCGACGGTGAACTCGCAGAGCGCCGCAAGCAACGTCTCGTTGCTCGCCGGATTCGTCGTGCGCAGGTCGTCCACCGGCTCCACCAGGCCGAGGCTGAAGAAGTTGGCCCACACGCGGTTGACGATCGCCCGGGTGAAGTAGGGATTGTCGGGCGACGTGAGCCAGGCGGCGAGCGGCTCACGACGATCGCCCGCGTGGTCCATCGGCAGGGGCTCACCGTCGAGCGGGGCGGGGGGCTGCGGTCTGCCCGTCTTCGGCTGGAGCAGGTCGCCCTTCGCCTCCGTGTAGAGCGTGCGCACGCCGTCGCCGTTGCGGAATTCGCCGCCCCAGCCCTTGGCCCGCACCCGGGCGAACAGGTTGGCGAAGGAATAGTATTGGTCGTTCGTCCACTTCTCGAGCGGATGGTTGTGGCACTTCGCGCAGTTGATCGACAGCGAGAGGAAGGCCTGGGCCACGTTCTCGGCCATCGTCTCGGGATCCTGGTGCACCGCGTAGA
>JBJTAA010000305.1:0-23226 GCA_046090525.1 Planctomycetota bacterium | reverse complement strand
CTGCGGACGATGAACCGATAGACGCCCCGCCGCCAGGTGGCTCGGTCCTCCGGGTCGGCGAGATCGTAGCGCCAGTGGGGCGAGTGCTCCGGGTGCTCGACCTTGAAGTCCTGCCAGCCGGGGCCACCCATCGTGAGGTCGAGGGTGCCCGCCACGGCGAGCACGGCGTCGCGCACCGCCTCGGCCTCGAGCTTCCGGCGGTTCTGCCGCCACAAATTCCGGTTGCCGGAGTCGATCGCCGCGAACGCGTCGACGCCCAGCGAGGCCTGGCGGTAGGTGGCCGAGTTCACGATCAGCCGGTGCAGCGCCTTGAGCGAGCCGCCGCCGTCGCGGAACTCGGCCGCCAGCCAGTCGAGCAGCTCGGGATGCGTGGGGACCGCGCCCATCCGGCCGAAATCGCTGGGCGTCGCCACGATGCCCTGGCCGAAGTGGTACTGCCAGACGCGGTTCACGTTGCTCCGCCAGGTGAGCGGGTTCTCGGGATCGGAGAGCCAGCGGGCGAGCGCCGCACGGCGCTCGCCCTCGACGTGGCCGGGCGGCAGGTCGAACCGGCTCACGAGCGGCTCGACGAGCCCGAGCGCCCCGGGCCCGACCTCGCGCGTGGGGGAGAGCACGTTGCCCCGCGCGAGCACGTGGATCGACCGCGGGACGCCCCCACGAACTCGGGAAGTGACGGAGTAGGCCACCTGCATCGCCGGCAGTCTCCGCTTCTCCTCGGCCGTGGCCGCCAGGTCGGCCTTCAGCCGCTCGAGTTCGGCGGCCTCGGCCGGATCGCGGTGCGCGGCGAGCAACTTCTCGCGCTCGGACTCGAGGGCGGCGCGGGCCGCGCCCGCAGCCGCGGGGCTCTGGCCGTCGATCACGTTCGTCCGCAGCCAGCGCGGCGGCAACTCGATCGAGTCGAGCGCGGTCACCACGGAACCCGCGGCCATGTTCTTCCCGTCGGCGGCCTTCAGCACCACCTCGGCAAGCGCGAAGATGAAGTCGCCGCTCCGCGGGGCGAGCTTGGTGGCGGTGATCCGCACGTACCGGGCCCTGGCGGCCACCGTGATCGCCTGGGGCTCGATGCCGGGATTGGCCACGTCGGCCGAGCCGTGGTCCGCAACCACCGTCACGCCCGCTGAGAACGCCGGGTCGTTCGCCACCTCCACGCGATAGCGCACGGGAAACCCGAAGCCCGCGCCGATCTCGTTGAAGTCGTCGTGGCAGGGATGGAGCGTGATCTCCGCGAGATCGGTCTCCTGGCCGAGATCGAACTCGAGCCACTTGACGGCGTCGGCCGTCGAACTGATGCCGCTGTGGTAGCCGAACGCCGCCGTCGGATTGCCATCCACGAGCCGCGGCGTCTTTTCGAGCGCCTGGTCGATCTCCGCCAGCCGTGGCCCCGCCCTCCCGGCGATGGCCGCCTCGAGTTCCTTCGTGCGCGCCTCCAGGACCGCCTTCCGGCGGTCGGCGGCAGCGTGGGCCTCGCGCACCGCGGGATCGGCGTGATACGGCCGGTCCTCGCGATCGAGCGCGGCGAACACCGCCTGCAGCGCGTAGTAGTCGTCCTGCGTTACGGGATCGAACTTGTGGTTGTGGCACTGGGCGCAGTGGATCGTGACACTCGCGAACGTGCCGATCGTGTTGGCCACCATGTCGTCGCGATCGAGATGCCGGGCGATCTTGCCGTCGGTCTTGCTCTCCGGCACCTCGCGGTGGCCGATCTGGTCCCACGGTCCCGCGGCGATGAAGCCGATCGCCTCCTGGCCGTCGGCTGTGTCGGCATGCAGCACGTCTCCGGCCACCTGCTCCTCGATGAACCGCGCATAAGGCTTGTCGGCATTCAGCGCCCGGATCACGTAATCCCGGTACGGCCAGGCGTTGGGCCGGGGCTGGTCCTTGTCGTAGCCGTGCGTGTCGCCGTAGTGGACGACGTCGAGCCAATGCCGGGCCCAGCGCTCGCCGTAGCGGGGCGAGGCGAGCAGCCGATCGACGAGTTTTTCGTAGGCCTGCGGATCACCGTCGGCCACGAAGGCCTGCACCTCGTCGGGCGTGGGCGGCAGGCCGATCAGATCGAACGACAGCCTGCGGATCAGCGTGCCCCGATCGGCCACGGGCGAGGGCGCGAGTTTTCTCCCGCCTTCGGCGAGCTTCGCCCGGATGAAGAGGTCGATCGCGTTGCGCTCGGCCTCGACGCCCGGCAAGGAGGCGAATGCGGCCGGGGGCGGGCTCGGCTTCACGATCGGCTGCCAGGCCCAGTGGTCGAGCCGTGGGTCGCGGCCGGCCTCGTCCATCGGCTCCGCCTCGCGGCCGGGCCACGGCAACCCCGCGTCGATCCAGGCGGCGAGGGTCGCGACCTCGTCGGCCGTGAGCCGGTCGCCGTCGGGTGGCATCCGCTGCTCGGGATTCGTCGTCTTCACGCGGCGGATGAGCTCGCTCGCATCGGCCTTGCCGGCGACGGCGGCGGGGCCGAAGTCGCCCCCTTTGAGGATCCCCGCCCGCGAGTCGAGCCGGAGATGCGATTCCTGCCCGTCGGGCCCGTGGCATTCGAGGCAGCGGGCGAGAATCAGGGCCTGCGCGGCCGGATGTGCATCCACTCCCGAGGCGGCTCCCGCGAGCAGCCCCCAGGCGACCAGCGCGGGGCAGAAAACACGCATGGCGGGTGAGTGCGGCATCGAGGCTCTCCGACCATACTGTGCCGGGGGCCCTGATTTTGGTACCGCCGCGTTGAAACGGGTACGAAATCGGCCGCGCTCGGTTCATATCCTGGTGGGGCCGAGGTTTCGGCCTCCTCGAGGCATGCCATGGCCGCACCGGATTCCCACGCCGTCACAGACTACGAGCTGTTCCTGGCGCTGTTCACCAAGTGCCAGGGCCGGATCCAGGCCTTCATTCGCACGCTCGTGCCCGACCCCACGCAGGCCGACGACGTGTTCCAGGCCACGAGCCTCGTGCTGTGGCGGAGTTTCGGGACGTTTCGCCGCGACGCCGAGTTCCTGCCCTGGGCGCTCGGCACCGCCCGCCATCAGGTCTTGCTCCACTGGCGCACGCGCCGCCGCGACCGGCACGTGTTCGGCGATGAACTGCTCGTCGATCTCGCCGACACCGCCGAGGCGGCCGTCGGCATGGCGGAAGCGCGCCTGGCCGCGCTCGAGAGTTGCATGGCGGGGCTGTCCGAGCGACAGCGTGAACTCGTGCGGCTGTTCTACGGCGAACACCGGCCGGCTGCCGCGATCGCCAAGCACTGGGGCCGCACGGTCCATGCCGTCTACAAGGCGCTCAAGTTGATGCGGAGGGCGCTCTTCGACTGCGTGTCCCAAAAAATCCGCCTGCTCGCGGGCCCCCTCGACGACGCCGCTGGCGGCCGGCCGGCCGCCTCCTGAATCGCCTCCGACCCCGCACCATGACCATGCACGCCGATCAGCGCGACGAACTGCTCGACCTCGCGGCCGACTACGTGCATGGCACGATCACCGCGGCCGCAGGCTCGCGGCTCGAAGCGCTCCTGCAGGCGAGCCCCGGGGCCCGGCGTGACTTCGTCGACTACTGCATGCTGCACGGCCAGATCGCCCTCTCGACGACGGCCGTAGGTCCTGGCGACCGCGCGGTTCGCCCGGTCCGCCGTGCCGGTGCGGCGATTCCCGGCATCGGTCGCGTGGCGGCGATGGTATCGGGCCTGACGCTCGCCGGCTGCCTGACGCTGATGCTCGTGTGGACCGCCCGGGGATCCCGCGGGTCGCTCGGGCCCGGTTCCTACGACAATCGCCGGTTGCCGCTGGTGACCGTGGCCAGCCTCGGCGCGGATGGCGCATCGCCCACGCCGATCAGCCCCTCGACGCTCCGGCCGGACAGGGCCACGGCCCTGCGGTCGGAGAGCGGCGCCGACGTGAACGTCGCCGAGGCGGCCGTCTTCGGCGTCACCGCCGGCGACTCAGGCGCGCTCTACGCAGGCAGCGTGCAGGCCCGCCTCGCCGTGCCCGACGCCAACTTCTCCGTCACGGCGGCCAACCTGCGGATCGTCGACAAAGGCACGGCGTTTCGCGTTACCCGGATCGACGCCGACCACGTGGCCGTCACGGTGCTCGACGGCGAGGTCGAGGTCCAGGCGCGGGTGCGGCTGCCGGTGTGCTACTGGCCGTTCGACGATGCCCCGCCGGGCGGCGAAGGTCCCTCGGTCAGCGACGCCGTCGGCGGCCTCACGGCGACGCTGGGCACGAGCGCGCGGGTCGTGGCCGGGCTCGTGGGCAAATCGGCCGTGGCCTTCGACGACTCGCCGGCGGCGGTCGTCCGCATCGACGGCGGCACCGGTGAGAGGGTGGGAAGGGGGCTCTTCGCGATGGCCGAGGGGATCACGCTCGAGGCGGTGATCGTCTCGGCCTGGAGCGGCCGGTTCGGCGACTACGACGAGATCTTCCGCAAGGAGGATGGCGATTCCCGCGTGCTGCTCTCGTTTCAGAACGACGGGACGATTTACGAGGGCTTCTCCGAGCCGGCCGTGCCGCGCGGACCCTGCCTGTCGTTCGGGCTGCACCTCGCCGGCCGCGGCTACCGTGAGCTCGACATGCCGCTCGACGGCCAAGCCGGCCGACCCACGCTCGCGGAGATCACCGACGGCAAGCCGCATCACGTGGTCGCCACGTACGACAGCTTCACCGGCCGCAAGGCGATCTTCATCGACGGCCGCCAGCGGTTCGAGCACGTCTATCCGGTGGGCACGCTCGTGCGTTGCGGCGGGCCGGCGGTGGCGGAGATCGGCAACACGCGCGGCAAGGAGCCGTTTTGCGGCGTGATCGACGAGGTGGCGATCTACGACTTCGCGCTCACGCCCGACGAGGTCGAGGAGCATCACGCCCGGGTGCGGGCCGGCGAGACGTATTTCGGCGCCCAGCCCCCGGCCCCGGGCACGCCCCGGTGGCAGGCCGTGACGCGGCTCGTCGAAGGCGAGTCCCGCGTGTTCAACCAGGCGACCGGCCTGCCCCGCTGACGGCGGCAACCAGGGGACGCGGCTGCGTTCCCGGCGGAGATGGCCGCCCAGGCGACCCACGCCGCGTCTCACCTGGCCCGGTCACGGAGTGACCGGACTCCTGGGAGTGACCGGGCTGCGCTACGTGATCAGCCGCTTCATCTCGCGGACGGCCTCGGCCATGCCCACGAACACCGCCCGCGCCACGATCGAGTGGCCGATGTTGAGCTCGCCCATGCCGTCGAGCCGGGCCACGGGCACGACGTTGCGATACGTCAGGCCGTGGCCCGCGGCGAGCGCGAGGCCCGCCTGCCGCACCATGCCGCCCGCCCGCGCGAGCTCCACGAGCCGCGTCCCTCGGGCCGCCTCCGAGTCGGCGTTGGCATAGCAGCCGGTGTGCAGTTCCGTGGCGTCGACGGCGAGATCCACCGCCGCGTCGATCTGCCGGGGGTCCGGGTCGATGAAGAGCGAGACGCCGATGCCGGCCTCCCGCAGCCGGGCCACCGCGGCCGCCACCGCCTCGCGGTGGCCGACGACGTCGAGGCCCCCCTCGGTCGTCACCTCCGCGCGGCGCTCGGGCACGAGCGTCACCTGGCAGGGCTTCACCCGGCAGGCGATTCCCACCATCTCGGGCACGATGGAGCACTCGAGGTTCAGCTTCACCTGCACCGTCCGCCGCAGCACCTCCAGGTCGCGATCCTGGATGTGCCGCCGGTCCTCGCGGAGGTGCACGGTGATCGCGTCGGCCCCGCCGAGCTCCGCCGCGGCGGCCGCCCAGACGGGGTCGGGCTCCACCGTCCGGCGGGCTTGGCGGATCGTCGCGACGTGGTCGATGTTGACGCCGAGGGTGGCCATGGCCAGAGAGCCTGCCCCGGCGGTCAGCTCTTTTTCAAGAGCACCACCGAGTTGCCGCGGGGCGTGCGGATCTGGAGCACCACGCCCTCGGCCGCCGACTCCTTCTCGATCGCCGCCGCGAACTCGGCGATGCTGGTCACGGGCGTGCGGCCCACCTTGCGGACGAGCATGCCCGGGCCGATGCCCGCCTCGGCGGCCAGCCCGTCGGAATCGACGCGGTCCACGAGCACGCCCTCGAAGTCGGCATAGGCGTCCTCGGCCACAGAGCCCTTGTCGCGGACCTCGATCCCGAACTCCTCGGAGTAGAAGGTCTCCCCGTCGGCCTCGGCCTGCGGCCCCCGCTTCGGACTGGCCTCGGCCAGGTCGCCCGGCAGCGGCTTCACGGTGATCTCGAGCGTCAGCGACTTTCCGTCACGGAACACCGTCAGGCTGTGGGGCCGGCCGATCTCCGACCGCTCCACCACCTCCTGCAGCGACCGCGGACCCTCGATGGGCTGGCCATCGAAGCCGGTGATCACGTCGAGCGGCTGCACGCCGGCCGCCGCCGCCGGCGAGTCGGCCACGACGTCGCTCACGAGCACGCCCTTGCGGCTGCCCACCCCGAGCTTCTCGGCCATGCGGCGGTCGAGCGGCCCCATCTGCACGCCGATGAAAGCCCGCTGCACGGTCCCCTTGTCGATCAGCTGGCCCGTCACCCACTTGGCGAGGTTCACCGGGATCGCGAACCCGATCCCCTGGTAGCCGCCGCTGTTGGAGGCGATGGCCGTGTTGATGCCGACCACTTCGCCCGCCAGGTTCACCAGCGGGCCGCCGGAGTTGCCGGGATTGATCGCGGCGTCGGTCTGCAGGAACTGGGCCCGCCGGATCGAGCCGAGCTCGCGGCCCTTGCCGCTGATGATGCCCGCGCTCACGGTCGTCTCGAGCTCGAAGGGGTTGCCGATCGCGATCACCCAGTCGCCGATCGAGAGCTTGTCGGAGTCGCCGAGCTTGGCCACGGGCAGGCCCCGCGCGTCCTTGAGCCGGATGACCGCCAGATCGCTCTCCGGATCGGTCTTGATCTCATCCGCCTCGAACTCGCGGCCGTCGGAGAGCTCCACCACCACCTCGTCGGCCCCCTCGACCACGTGATTATTCGTGATCACGATGCCGTCGTCGGAGATGATCACGCCCGAGCCGACGCCCGACCGGCCGGGCATCCGCCCCTCGGGCATGTTGAACTCGAAGCCCTCCGGCAGCCCGTCGGGAAACATGTCCTCGAAGGGCGTCCCTTCGAACGGGTTCGCGCGGCCCCGCGGGGCCTGGCCGCGGCCGCGCACCTGCTTGGGCTTCACCTCGCTCCGCACCACGACCACGCTCGGCGTGGCGAGTTCGGCGGCGTGCCGGAAGGCGGTGGAAAGCGCGTTGGCGTGGACGAGCGCCTGGGCCGTGGTCAGCGACTCGTCGGCCCGCGCGATGGGCAGGCCCAGCAGGAGCCCGGCGGCGGCCGCGAGCGCGGCGGTGCAGGCGATGCAGAGGGGGCGGGACCGCAAGACACGGCCACGACGGGCCGCGGGACTGTGCGACGACATGAGGCAACCTCTCCTTGGATGAAACTGTCGGTGGCGGTGGGTGGATTGTAGGCGCCGCGGCCATGCGGACGGCGGACCGCCCGGGCAGACTCCTCGCGGGGTCCGGCCGCGGCGCACCGTGTTCTACGGCGGCTCCCGGCGGATGGTTCACGTGGACGGCCGGCAGCCCCGCCGCGTTGACATCCCGGCCGCCGGACGCGTAGTTTTGCCGCAGAGGAGGTGGATTTCCCGCCATGACGAGCGACCTCGGCCCCGGCCTCCCGGGGCCGGAAATTGACGTGGACGCCTGCCAGCGGCGGATCGGCCACGTGTTTCGCGACCCCTCCCTGCTGGTGGCCGCGGTCACGCATGCCTCCGGAGCCCGCCATCGCCTGGCCTCCAACGAGCGGCTCGAGTTCCTGGGCGACGCGATCCTGGGATTCATCGTCTGCGAGCGGCTTTTCCACGCCTTTCCGGAGTCGCTCGAGGGCGACCTGACGCGGATCAAGTCGGTGGTGGTGAGCCGCGAGACGTGCAGCCGCCTGAGCGAGCAGCTCGGCCTCGCCGACTTCTTGATCGTCGGCAAGGGGCTGGCCTTCAACCGCCCGGTTCCGGCCTCGGTGCTCTCGGACCTGTTCGAGTCCGTCGTGGCCGCGATCTACCTCGACGGCGGGATGGAGGCGGTGCGGCCGTTCGTCGAGCGGCTGATGGGCCCCGAGATCGACAAGGTGGTGTCGGGCGAGCTCGGCTCCAACCACAAATCCCTCCTCCAGCAGCTCGCCCAGCGGGATTTCGGCCTCACGCCCACCTACGAGGTGCTGGCCGAGGAGGGACCCGACCACAGCAAGAGCTTCCACGTCTCCGCCCAGATCGGCACCCGCCGCTACCAGCCGGCCTGGGGCCGCAACAAGAAGGAGGCCGAACAGCGAGCCGCCTCCAACGCGCTGCTCGAGCTCCGCGACGCGGCGGGGCACGACGCCTGAGCCTCGTCGGTCCGCTGGGCCCGACGCTCGTCAGGGGCCCGTGGGCCGGAAGGTGGCCACGATCGGCCGGTGGTCGCTCCCCTGCTCGTCGTCGGGGAAGTCACCGGGCCGCACGATCACCTCCGACGTGCCCTGCCAGCCCTTGGCGGCCTGGGCCACGAACACGAAGTCGAGGATCGAGTCGGGAAACCGGTCGCGCTTGGGGTTGTCGCGGGAGGCAGCCCAGTTCGTGTCGCGTAGCGGGTCGGGCTGGATCCAGGTCCAGACCTCGTCGGCCACCATGGCGTCGAAGCCGGGGTTGCCGCGCTTGGTGTACATGTCCCAGTCGAAGTTGAAGTCGCCCGCCGCGGTCACCGGGGCCCGTTGGTCGCGGGCCCAGGCGACGAGCATCCGCGCCTGATCGGTGCGGAGGTCGTCCTCGCCGCGGAAGCCGCCGCTGCCCGAGGTGACGAAGTCGGCCTCGGCGTCGGGCCCGAGCCCCACGGCCTCGCGGTAGGCATGGACGTCGGCCGGCGCCACCTCCGAGAGGGCCATGATCTGGCCCCGCGTGGCCGGCGCCTTGAGCAGGGCCACGAGCGGGGCGATTCGTTGGATGAACGGACGCATGGCGGGCTCCGGCAGGGCTCTGGCTATACTGCCGCCCCTTCCGGCGATCGCCCCACCCACCGCCACCCCGAGCACTCCCGCCCGTGAATCCCACTGGTTTCGCCCTGGCCGTCCTGGCCTCCGTCCTCTGGGGCCTCACCTACTGCCTCGACGAGCGGCTCCTCGAGAGCATGTCCGTCTTCAAGGTCTATTTTCTGCACTGCCTCTGCGGCACGGTGGTGGCGGCCATCATCCTGCTCGCCCAGGGGAGCACGCCCCTGAGCCTGTTCACCGTCGATCCGGCCCGGTCGAGCCTGCCCATGGTGGGCGTGACGCTCGTGACGGCGACCGCCGCGGCGCTCGCCATCCTCAGCTCGATCCGGCTGCTCGGGGCCAACACGTCGGCCGTGCTGGAGATCTCCTACCCGCTGTTCGTGGCCCTGTTCTCGGTGCTCTTCTTCAACGGGCGGCTCGAACTGCCGGTGGTGCTCGGCGGCGGGTTCATCTTCCTGGGCGCGGCCATCATCGCGATGGCCAAGTGAGCGAGCCGTCGGGCGCCGGCGGCCCCTCCCGAGCGCGGGGCCGCCGACCCGGCCCGTCCGCTACTCGCCCTTCTTCTCGGGCAGGGCGTGCCCGAAGACCGACCACACCACGCCGTCGCTGATCACCGAGAGCGTCATCCGGCCCTCGCCGGTGATGATCACGCTCACCCCGCGCCCGTTCTCGATTCCGGAGAACACATGCAGGCCATCGGCCTGGTGCACGGTCTCCAGCTTCGTGACCTCGCCCCGGCGGGAGTCGGGGGCGAGCAGCGTCAGTTCCTTCTTCGCGGCGTCCACGCGGAAGAACGTGGGCCGCTCGCGGTCGCCGAGATCGGGCGGCCCCACCGTGCCGTCCTCGTCGACCGCCACGGCCGACCCGACCGAGCAGAGCCATGTGTCGTGGGCCCACGCGCCGCCGCCCGCCATCGCCACGGCGGCCATGAACACCGCCGCGATCATCCGTGTCATCCTGACCATCATCTGACTCCTGGTGTTGATGCGATCTATCGTTCCGTCCCCGAGGCTCGGCCACTCACGGTCACCGGACCGTGTAGCCTTTCGCCTCCATGGCCGCCATGAAGTTGCGATTCCAGACGGCGAACTGCTGCTGGTAGGCCGCGAGCGCCCCGTCGGATGCGCCCCCCGCCGCCTTCACAGCACGGCGCGAACGGATGCCCCCCGTGAGGCCCAGCGACGTCGCGCCGATCGCCGCGCCCTTGCCGGCATCGCCGGCGATCGCCCCGATGGCGACCCCCGCGAGCGCCCCGCCGGCCGCTCCCTTCACCGCGCCTCCCCGGGCGGCGCCGGCCGCCGCGGCCGAAGCCTGGCTCTGCTGATCGAGCACGGCCTTGGCCTGATAGGGATCCCATCCGGTCTGCTGCGTGGCCCAGTCGTAGGCGGCCGACTCATCGGCCTTCTGCTGCTCCGGGCTCTGCCCCTTGGCGGGGAAGATCGCGAGATTGCCGGGATTCGTGCTGAGCGCCGGAGGCCCGGCCTGCGTCATGGCCGCCACCAACGCGAGCGTGGCCGCCAGCACGGCGACAGCCCCTGGCCGAGTCACTCGTAAAACATTCGTCATCGTCGTCGCTCCTCGTGTCGGACCGGTCATCGGTCACGTTCGGGAGCGTCTTAGCAACGCCGCGACCGGCCTGGAAAGACGAGTTTTCCACGCCGCGTCATGACGAGCTCAGGCGCGCCTGTTCGACTGCGCAAAAGTCGCCAGATCGCGCTCGCCTGGGGCCTCGCCGGCTGCTCTGCGTCGGGCGCCGGCGTCTCAGAACTTCTGAATCAGGTCAAAACCGAGCATCGTCTGCTGGTTGCTGACGCCGTCGTTGTAGGGCGCCCGCGGGCCGCCGGAGGGACCGCCGAAGAAGTCCCAGCGGAAGGCGGGCCGCATCAGGAAGTTCCACGTAGGCGTCCAGTTCGGGCCGAGCGTGAGCGAATAAAAGTTGCCGGGCAGCGGCACGTGGTTGGGATTGCTCGGGCGATTGAGGCCCACCCGCGTGCCGTCGGTGTCCTGGAACCACTCGAATCGCGCCCCCCAGGCCCAGGCCTTGCTGACGCGGTAGTAGAGATACTGGTCGATGCCGACCCAGAGGGCCGTGCCGCCGTCGGCCAGCGCCTTGGCCTGCGTCCCGAGCCAGTGATGGAACAGATATTCCCAGTTGTCGGCCGGGCGAAACTCGAAAATGAGGCTGTAGCGGGTGCGGTTGGCCGAGGTGAGCGGCGGCGCCGGCTGAAACAGCGGCGAGAAGTCGTTGCCCTCGTCGCCGCTGATGACGGCAAACGACGTGGCCCGCGAGTTGTCGTCGTTCCTGACCCGCACCCGGCCGAGGAAGTTGGCTTTGCTGTAGGCCGACGCCAGCCCGTTCCAGCCGTTCACGAGCCCGCCGTCGACCTCGACGTTGTCGGCGGCCCGCCAGTGGACGAGCCCACCCCAGTGGTTGAACGGGCCCGCGAACTGATAGCTGTAGCTCTTCATGTAGAAGAAGTTCCCGACCGCCGGCACCCCCTCGTACCCGACGATCGTGTAGAAGTGGCCGAGCTTCAGCGACAGATCTTGGCTGCCCACCTCCGCGTAGAGCTGCGGAATGGCCAGCCCGTAATATTCCCCGCTGTTCCAGTCGCGCGGGCCGGGATTCGTCTCCCAGCCGAGCGACATCGCCAGCGGAAAGTCCTCCCCGTAGAGGAGGTCGGCGCGGGCACCGACGCCGTTCGAGCCGTCGGTCGGCAGCGTCCGCTCGCCGATGATGTACACCTGGTTCATCATCGCCTCGTTGGCCCGGTCGACCGCGTTGTAGGGGCCGTTGAACTTGCTCGCCGGCACGCCGAAGTTGCCGACGAACCCACCGTCGAGCCAGCCGTAGACGCCGCCGCGCTCCGCCTCGCCGAACAGGAACCAGTCCTGCCCGGAGGGGATCACACCCGTGAGGACCTCGTCGCTGAGCACTGGGTCGAGCGACTCGAAGGCCCCGACCTGGCCCGGCCCGCCCACGAAACCGTCGTCCTGGCCCATCGTAGCCGCGTGCCAGCCGCCCAACGCGACGAGCCCGGCGGCGAGCACCCACCAGCCTGACGAACCGACCGCGCCGCCGCCCCGCATCGCGAACCTCCGCGCCCGTCCCGCCCCGGGAAACTCGGACAGCGTCGTCCGATCGTCTGCTCCCGTCGGGCCCGGACGCCCTTGTGATCGGCGGCCCGGCTGCGGGCACCTTGGATCACGAGCCCGCATCCGCCATGGCCCTTCCAGGGGGCCTGGCTTGCGCCGCCGCCGCGCGCGCGGCCGGCTTGCCCAGCCTCCATGCCTTTCACGCCGCAACGGCTGCGATTCAAGCGCCGTCATGCAGGGGGCCGATCGTGGCGAATGGACGCTGGGGAAGATGATGAGGGGCATGTTGCATCGAGCCACGGTCTGGCTCTGCGTAGCCTGGGCGAGCATCACTGCAAGCCCTGCCGGGCTCGCCCAGGAACGGGCTGAGCGGGATGAACTCGAGACCGACCGCGACTCATTCACGTTCGCCCCCACGACGGCCGGGCCGGCCACCGCGATCCTGGAGGCCTCCTACTCTTTCATCGACAACCGCCTCGGCCCGGAGGCCCACAGCTTTCCCGAGGTGCTGCTCCGGCGGGGCATCGGCGAGCGGTTCGAGGCCCGCCTGGGCTTCAACTACGAGGCGGGCGGCCCGGGGACGGTCTCCGGCAGCGAGTTCGGCGGCGAAGACCTCGAGACCGAGGAGGAGAGCCGGATCCTCTACGGCACGAAGGTGGAAACGACCGACCAGGAGGGCTGGCTGCCCCGTTCGGCCCTGATCGTTCAGGGCTACACGCCGGTCTACGGTCCGTCGAACCAGTCGACCGTGGTGGTGGGCGAGTCGTTCGGCTGGCGGTTCGCCGGCGGCTGGGAATGGACGACGGCGATGCGGTATGGCACCGGCTTTGAAGAGGAAGACGCCTTCAACCAATGGGCGCCGTCGACGGTGATCAAGATCCCGGTCGGAGAACGCTGGAACGTGCACGCCGAATACTTCGCCATCTTCAGCTCGCAGAAGGAAATACCACTCAACATCCAGTACGCGAGCTTCGGCGGTCACGTCCTGGTGACCGAGAACTGCGAGCTCGGCCTCCGGGTCGGCTGGGGCCTCAACGATACCTCGCCCAACTTCTTCACGAACGTGGGCGTGGGCTGGCGGTATTGACGCGTTGGCCGCGCACGGCGCGGCCCGTCGGCACGCGGCTGCGTGATTCCGGACAGAAACCAGACCGCGCTTCCGTGGGGGCGATTGAGGTGGTTCCACCACCGCGAGTACGCTGACGGTGACCTGTCCGTTGTCGCCCAGGAGCAACCCATGATCTGCCCCGGCCCGCGTGCAACCACGGCGCTGCCTCAGGCCATCGCCGGCGTCCTGTTGTGGTCCGCGACAACGCTCGCCGCCGAGCCGGCCGCGGCCCCTGATCCCCTGCCCTCTTGGAACGACGGGCCGGGGAAGCAGTCCCTGCTCGAGTTCGTCCGCCTGGTGACGGCCGAGGGCTCGCCGGACCACGTGCCCGAGCCCGAGCGGATCGCCGTGTTCGACAACGACGGCACGCTCTGGCCCGAGTATCCCGTGCCCTTCCAGGCGGCCTTCGCCGTCGACCGGCTGCGGGCCCGCGTGGCGGCCGAGCCCGAGCTGCAGGAGGATCCGATGGTCAAGGCGCTCCTGGCGGGCGACCTGGCCCCGCTGATGGCCGGAGACCGGCACGAGGGACTGCTGCACGTGGTCGGCCTCACGCACGCCGGACTCACGGTCGACGAGTTCCAGGCCGCCGTCGCGGCCTGGATGGAGTCGGCCCGGCACCCCCGCTTCAAGCGACGCTACGACGATCTCACCTATCGGCCCATGCAGGAGCTGCTCGCCTTCCTGAGGGCCAACGGCTTCAAGACCTGGATCGTGTCCGGGGGTGGCGCCGATTTCATGCGGGCCTGGTCGGAGCGGGTCTACGGCATCCCGCCCGAGCAGGTGATCGGCACGACCGGTCGCACCCGCTTCGAACTCCGCGACGACGGCCCGACGCTCGTCAAGACGCTCGACCACCTGTTCGTCGACGACAAGGCGGGCAAGCCGGCCGCGATCCACCATTTTCTCGGCCGTCGGCCGATCGCCTGCTTCGGCAACAGCGACGGCGACCTGGCGATGCTGCAATACACGACCATCAACAATCCCCGGCCGTCGTTCGGCGCGATCATCCACCACACCGATGCCGACCGGGAATACGCGTATGCCGCCGACGCCAAGGGCACCGGCCGGCTCGTGGCCGCCCTCGAGGAGGCGCCGCGGCGGGGCTGGACGGTCGTCGACATGAAGCGCGACTGGAAGCAGGTCTTCGACGCCGGCCCGGTGCGCTCCGCCGGTGACGAATGAGTCTGTGGGGAGCCGAAGGCGACGGGGGGCCGGTTTCGGCGGGGCCGATCGGCCTTGAGGCGACACCGGGGGTTCGGCTACCGTCCGCCACCCCTGGAGATCCCCAGCATGGCCGCGGCCTCGCCTGGTGCACGTCGGCCCCTGGCGCTTTGTGGCGTGGGTCTGCTGATCGCCTTCGTCGTCGTCGCGGCTGCCTTCCCGGGCCACGCCGCTGACCCGCTCGGACGGTCACCGACCGGCACGGTCTCCGGCCATCCGGCGCTCGCCCGGTCGCCGCGGCACACGACGACGGCCCGCGGCCATCAGGGGGATGCGGTCAACGTGGCCTTCATCGGCACCGAGCAGGATCTTCATCGCGCGCTCGCAGCCGCCGGCTGGTATGCGGCCGACCCGATCACGCTCAAGACGTCGATTCGGATCGCGGCCGACTGCGTGCTGCGAAAGCCCTATCCGCACGCGCCCGTGAGCGACCTCTACCTCTGGGGCCGCACGCAGGATGCGGCGTTCGAGCAGCCCGTCGGCGACAGCCCGGCGCAGCGGCACCACGTGCGGTTCTGGCGGTCGCGCGAGCTCGACGACCAGGGCCGGCCGCTCTGGCTGGGCGCCGCGACGTTCGACGAGCGGGTCGAGCTCAGTCGCACGACCGGCGGCATCACGCACAAGATCGGCCCCGACATCGACCGGGAGCGCAACAAGCTCGTGGCCGACGCCCTCGCCGCAAGCGCGCTCGACGGCTACTACTGGGTCGAGCAGTTCCACGTGCATGCGGAGGGACGTAACGGCGGCGGCGACCCCTACCACACCGACCGCCGGCTCGCCGTGGGCGTACTCGATCTGCGGCGGTGACGCCGCATCAGGTGGCAGCCCGCCGCAAACGCCGCGCCGCCCGCCAGCCATTCACGCCGACGCCGATGCCCGCGGCGACCGCCCCGCAGATCACGAGGGTACTCGAGCCCGGTTCGGGGACGGCCTCGTAGAGCACCAGCGACGGCTGGCGAAAGGTGTACGGTCGGGAGTCGATCTCGCTCGTGGGCGCTTCCATGGTGGAGATGTCCCAGCCGATGGATGTCGCGCCCAGATCGCGGTCGGGATTCAGACGCACCTGCAGGTAGCTGCCGCCGGCGTAGCCTGGATTGGCTTCGTAGAAGTCCTGCAGGTAGCGCCCCAGGAGCAGCGCTGCGTGATCGTCTGAAAAGGTGCGGGCCAGATGGTTGCCCATCTTGATGATGTTGTCTTGGAGTTTGAGGTTGTCGGCGCGGTCGGGGCGGTTGAGCTCGACATTGGCCTCGAGGTGCTCGGCGAGCAGCGTGCTGCCGGGGGTGATCCCGATCGCCCAGAGGTCGGCATTCACGGTGCTGACGTTGCCCGTCTGGCTGACGATGTGGAAGCTGACGAAGACGCGTTCCAGCAGGGTCGGATCGTCGATGGGAGGCAACTCGTACGCGATGACAGCCGACCGGCCATGGCCGTCGGCGGGCCGGTCGGTGCTCGACCCCACCCGGCTGCTGTTGAGGCCGGTCAGCACGGCACCTCCCTCGGTCGCGGTGAAGTCGAGCCCGCTGCCGTTGACGAGCCGCCGCGTGAAGGGGTTCACGCCGTTGGCCTCGTGCCGGAGTTCCTGCAGCCGGTTCTGCATCTGCTGGAGCACCTGCCGCGTCTCGGCGGGCAAGGCCGTGGAGGGGCCCGGCAGCAGGAGGTTGTTCATCTGATACGGATCGGTCGTCATGTCGTAGAGTTCGTCATACTGCGATCCGGCCACCGGATGCGTCACGTAGAGGTGGGTCTCGGTGCGGACGGCGTCCCAGCGCTGGATCCCCGGCTGCTTTACTTCGGGATAATATTCGGCGAACACGGCGTCGCGGGCGAACCCATTCGACCCGCCAAGCAGTCCGTTGAGCGGCTGGCCCTGCATCGTTGGCGGCACCGGCAGGCCCGCCGCCGTCAGGATCGTCGGGGCCACGTCGATGTTGGTCACCAGGGCGTCTGACGTCCGCCCGCCCTGGACCCCCGGGCCCCGCACCAGCAGCGGCACCCGGATCGACTCGTCGTACGCCAGCCGCTTGTCACCACGGCCGTGCTCCCCCCAGAAGAAGCCGTTGTCGCTCGTGAAGATGACAAGGGTGTTGTCGTCGAGGCCCTTGGCTTCCAGCGCATCGAGCACGCGGCCGATGTTGGCATCGATGTCCTTCATCATCTCCATCTGGCTGATCTGCTGGCTGTTGCCCATCGTGGTGTTGAGTGTCAGCCCGCCCAGGCCCGGGAGGCTGTAGACGGGCTTCTCCTGGTTGATGGCGTAGCCGCCGTAGCCCGGCGTCGCATTCGGAGGCCGGGCGATGGTCTGGCCGGCGTACGCGCCGCCCGACTCGGTGTACTGATCGCCGTGCGGACCGTGCACGGCCTTGAACGACAGCGTCAGGGCGAAGGGCTCGGCGCGTGTGCCCCCGGTGCCGTAGTCATCCAGAAAATCGAGCGCGTAGTCCGTGAGGATCGTCGTGGTGAAGCCTGTCTCGTTCACCGTGCGGGCCGGGGCGTCGTCCTGCTTGACGCGGAGAACTGGATTGGTGTGAAAGCCCTGCCCCTGGAACGCGGCCCAATAATCGAATCCCGGGCGGGGCTCGAAATAGGAATCCTTGTGCCACTTGCCCACGTGCCCGATGCGATAGCCGGCGTTCCGCAGGGCATGCTGGTAGATGGGGAGCCGCTCGTCCGGCACGGCATTGACATCATCGTTCACCGTGTATCCGTGGGTGGCGGCGTATTGGCCGGTGAGCAGGGAGGCCCGGGAGGGCGAGCAGAGCGGGCAGTTGACGAACGAGTTGCGGAAGTTGACGCCTTGGCCGGCGATCCGCTGATCGAGGTTGGGCGTCTCGACGAAGGGATGCCCCGTCGCGCCGAGGCCGTCATGCCGCAGGTCGTCGACGTAGAGCAGGAGGATGTTGGGCCGGGGCTGCCCCTGCTGGGCCCGAGCGGCCCCGCCGGACCACATCACCGTGGCCACGACGGCACAGACCATGGCGCCGCGGCGACGCTCCCGCCTGTGTGTCCGAATGGGCGCAGCCATGCCTCTCCTTCTCCCGCTGACGTCGCACGCAGCCCGGGCCCGGCCGCCGTCAGCGGTCGCCCACCACACCGGCGACGCTCTCCCACGTCGGCCCGATACACAGCTCCCCGAACTCGATGTGGCCGCGGCTCACGCATTCGAGCGACACCTGGTCGAGTTGCAGGTCGGTAGGCACGCTATCGCTCACCACGGACCATTCGGTCGGCTCCTCGGAGCCGGCGAGTCGGTCGGCTGCCATGAGCTGGAGCAACACCTGCTCCGGCTTGTCGCGGCCAGCCACGATCTTGGCGATCACGGCATACGCCTGGCCCGGCACCAGTGGCAGCGACGCCCGCGTCAGCGTGTCTGCCAGCCGCACCATCACCAGGTCATCCCGTCGCAACGCAATCTGAATCAAGGCGGCCTGCTCGACCTCCTCCTGCGGCGTCAGGCCCCGCGTCCGGAGCACGACCATCGCCCGGTGGTCGTCACCGCCCGGGCACGGGCCGCGACGCATCAGAAACCGCAGATACCACACGCCATCCTGGGAGAGATCGATCGGCTTCTCGAGCGTTCGATGGGCCGCCGACCGCCGCCGGGATGATTCCTCGCCCGCCCCGTCGTGCCGCACGACGACGGACCCCTGCCCGGCCAAGCCGGGCGCCACGACCCGCAAGTCGCCCAAGCGGGATCTCCACGGCTCGGCCCATCCGAACCCGGTCTGCATCCCCTTGATCCGATCCCCTTCGCCCCGAAAGTCATCGCCGACCATCGGACGCGCGTCGACCGGCTTTGCCGGGGCGGCCTCGAGAAGCTTCGACACAAGCGTCTCGTCCAGCGGAATCGCCTCCGCGTTGACGTTCTCCCCGCCATACCGCCGCCCGGCACCGGCCTCGACGAGTTCGTGACGCACGGGCCGCTGACCGTCATCGACGGTCCGCCGCACGGCCCCCTCCGCGACGTGGAGTTCCTCGGCTGCGTCGCCCACGACGGCCGCATACCGCGTACCGATGTTCCGGAGGACGGAGCGCGGCGTCGCGACTTCGACCGGCTCGCACAGCCGGTCGCCCTCGAAGACGAACGTCCCGCGCTCGATCGCCAGTGCCCGGCGCGACCGCAGCGTGAAAGACGCCCTCCCATCGAAGAGGATCCGCGCCCCGCCGTCGAACTGCACCGTCACGGTGCCGGCCGCGACCTCGTACGGGCCGGGCGTGAGCCTGGTTCCCGGCACGACGGCCCCCTGATTGAGCACCGCGTCGCTGCTGGCCGCGGAAATGGTCGCCACGTACGCCGAGGCGACCGAGACGGCGACGCCCTCGGACCCGCGGGGGCCGGACTCGTCGCTCCGTGAACCGACCGACGCCGTCAGCAACGCAACCAGCACCGACGCGGCCATCAGCGAAGCGACGATCGCGATCCACGGAACCCGCCAGCGCACGGCCGACTCCGGCCGCGACGCGGCATCCGCCAACGCCGCATGCATGTCGAGGTAGCGCACGTAAAACCGCCGCGCGTCGGCGTCGGCCTTGAGCATCCGCGTGAGCTCGGCGGCCTGCTCCTCACCTATCGTGCCGTCCACGACCGCAGAGAGCAGCGTGTGCAGTGCGTCTCGCTCCACCGGCTTCATGCGTGCCCCTCCAGCACCACCGAGCGATTGATGCATTCGAAGAGCAGACGCCTGACGCGCTCGAGGTTGCGGAACAGCGTGCGGCGACTCTGCGAGAACGACTCGGCGATCTGGTCCGTCGGCTCGCGATCGACGTACCGCGCCTGAATGAGTCGACGATCCTGCACGGTGAGCTTCTGCAGGCAACCCTCGAGCGCGACCAACCGCTCAGCGAGCACGGGCTCCTCTTCCTCGCGTGTCATGGCGAGCAACTCAAGCACCTCGGACGGCAGGCGAACCATCCGCCGGGGCCGTTGCTGCTCGTGGAACTTCAGCACCTTGAGATAGGCGAACCGGCATGCCCACGGCAGGAAGGGGCGGGAGGGATCGTACTCCCCGAACTTCCGCGAAATCGCGATACAGACCTCCTGCAGCACGTCTTTCGAGTCCTCCTCGTTGGGGAGGAGCGTGTAGATGTATCGGCGCAGATTGTCGTAGTTGGCCGTGATCAGGCTCAAAAACCGTTCGTTTTCGGCCTCAGGAATCTCTGGCACGGGAATCCCTGCTCACGGAGAGACGACTGCGAACACACTCGTCCATATAAGTTCCGCCTTCGGCGGGCTTTGTGCCACGGACGCGAAACCGCCCCCCGCCCAACCGCCGGCTTCGCCTGGCGGACGGCTTGCCGGCAGCCGGCTGAACCTTGCGAGCCCGACGCCCGCCTCGTATCCTTCGCCCCCCGGCACGGGCCGCCCCACTCTTCCGCCTTCTCTGAGGGAAGTCAAGCATGTCGTCGCCGCGTTTCGCGCACGTTTGTCGGGCCGCCAACCGACTCCTCGCGGCCGCCCTGCTCGCGGGGCCGGTCGCCCCGCTTGCGGCCGACGAGGCCGGCTTCACGAGCCTCTTCGACGGCAAGACGCTGACCGGCTGGAGGGCCAGCGAAAACGTCGACAGTTGGAAAGTGGTGGACGGGGCCATCGTCTGCCACGGCCCCCGCAGCCATCTCTTCTACGACGGTTCTGACCCGGAAAAACCGGCTGATTTCGTCAACTTCCATCTCAAGGCCGAGCTGCTGACCAAGCCGGGCGCGAACGCCGGCATCTTCTTCCACACCGCCTTCCAGGAGCAGGGCTGGCCCGAGGTCGGCTACGAGTTGCAGGTCAACAACTCGCACCAGGATCCCGTCCGCACCGGCAGCATCTATCACGTCGTCAAGAACTTCACGCCCCCCGCCGAGGACGACACGTGGTTCACCCAGGAACTCATTGTCCGGGGCAAGCGGATCACGGTCATCGTCGACGGCCGCGTGCTCTACGAGTTTGTCGAGCCCGAGGGAGTGACGGGCACCCGAAAGCTCTCCCATGGGACGTTCGGCCTTCAGGCCCACGACCCGGGCAGCGAGGTCCATTTTCGCAATCTTCGCGTAAAGCGACTGCCGTAGCCCCCTGCGGTGGTGGCCGGGGTGGCATTTTTCAGCCGCTGGCCGGAAAGAACTAATGCAGGGAGCCCGACGTCCGGCGGGTAACCCCGCGAATTGCCATGCCGATGTGATCCGGGGGCGGAAACTTGATCATCCAGCCGACCAGACGCCGCCTGGGCCACGTGCCCTGTCGCGCCGGTGAGCACTGTGCCGCGGGCCGGAGAGCCCTTCACGCCCCGGGCACGGCCACACCCCTCGCCCGTCCCGTTCGTGGTTTCACGCTCGTCGAGTTGCTCGTGGTGATCGCGATCATCGCGGTGCTGATCGGGCTGCTGTTGCCGGCCGTCCAGAGCGCACGGGAATCGGCCCGACGAATGTCGTGCAGCAACAACGTGAAACAGCTCGGCCTCGCGATGCACAACTACCATGATGCGAAGAAGAGGCTTCCGCCGGGCAACTTGTTGACCTCTGGGTTGACGACCAGGACGCCGAATGTCGTGTTCCTGCTCCCTTTCATCGAGGATCGCGCGCGGGCTGATCTCTACGACCCGAAGCAGACCTGGCAAGCCCAGCTCGCGACCGTCGGCCAGGTCATTCCTGCCTATCAATGCCCGAGCGACACGAGCCGTGTGATGGACGCTTCCGACGGGCCCGGCGGCGACCGCAAGGGCAGTTATGGATTGAACTGGGGCCGGAACAACTATGGCACGCAGTTTCCCGGAAACAGCAGAACAAAGGCGCCGTTCGCCCAGGACTATGGCGCTAAGTTCTCGGACATCACCGACGGCACGAGCAAGACGCTGTTGCTCATGGAGATGATCCAGGCCCCGTCCGATGGGGGGCAGATCGATCGTCGGGGCCGGATCTGGAATCCGGCCGCCGGAACCTATCAGCTGATGACTCGGGATGTGCCCAATGCGCGGACGGAAGACAGCTCGCGGTGCGTGCATCGCCCGGAGAACAATCTGCCGTGCGTTGATAACACTGCCACCGGGGGAACCTACTTGATGTCCCGCAGCCGGCATCCAGGAGGGGTGATGGTGGCCATGTGCGACGGCTCCGTGCGGTTCGTCGCCGACAACGTGGATCTGGCAGCCTGGCAGGCCGCGAGCAGCATCAACCAGGGCGAGGCGACCGCCCTGCCGTAACACGACGCACCTTGGGGGGAAGTCCATGTGCGGGGCCAGTCTGGGGTGAGCGCCCTGCGGGCGCTAAGGCTGGCGACCTGGCCGCTGTTCGGCAGATTTCTTGCTTTGGGAGACTTTTTCCGTGCGGTGGCACTTTTTCGAATCCCGCCGGAAATAAGGATTGTGAGGGGGGCTGTTCGGCTGCTCCAAGGACGCTAACCCGAAGTTCTCGTCACTTTTCAGGCGGAGGGAAAGTCATGGCTGCCGTCAGCTGCCCGCGTTTTTTCGCAGTCGGGGCCCTGCTCGTGGCCTTGGCGGCCGCACCGGCGTTGGGGCAGACCCGCGGAAGCTGGAACGTCGATGCCGACGGCCTCTGGAGCGCCGGCTCCAACTGGCTGAACAACACGATCGCGGGGGGCGTCAGCGGCACAGCCACGTTTGCCAACAACATCACGGCTACCCGCACAGTCACGCTCGACAGCAATCGATCCCTTGGAGCTTTCATCTTCGGCGATGCCGACACGGCATCGGCGGCGAGTTGGATCGTGAGTGGGTCCACGATGACGATGAATAACGGTACGAATAGTGCGTTGCTTACCGTCAACGCCCTCGGCACTGGAGCCACCGCGACGATTTCGACTGTGCTCGCTGCCAGCGGCACGACACCGTCCGTCATCAAAAATGGTGTTGGGACGTTGGTGCTGGGTGGCGTCAACACTTTTACGACCAAGCTCGAGATTACCGAGGGAACCCTGCAGGTCAGTGCGGACCGAAATTTGGGTGCCGCAGGCACTTTCGCGACCGACCGGATCGTGATCTCCAATGGGGCCACGCTTCGAACATCTGCGGGCTTCACCATGAATGCGGCCCGTGGCATCACAGTCGGATCCGGCGGCGGGACGATCAGCGCCAACGGAGGTGTTTTAACAATTGCTGCGCCGCTCGCTGGGTCGGGCAATACGGCGTCGGTGACCGGCGCCTCCGCCGTGATACTCCAAAACACCTCGGGGACTGCGACGAACGTCAACTGGGATTTCGCCGCGAATGCCGGTGTACGAGCCTTCTTCGAGGGTGCCAACGCCCTCGGTACAGGGGACGTGAGGGTTCGCAACGCCATCAGGCTTACGAGCCAGAGCATGACGACTGGAACGTTGACCAACGCCGTCACGCTGGACGACGGGGCGGGGATAACTGCCCGATCGAGCGGCGGAGCCCAGACGTACACCAATGTGACGTTGCCCTCGACCGGAACGCTCGTCTTCAACCAGGACGATCAAACCACCGCCGCACTCAGGATCACATCGGGCAAGGAACTGACGGGCGATCTCACCATCAACACGTCGCAGGGCGGTTCGAACGCCGTCGGTGACGTGACGCTCTCGGGCATCTTCTCCGGGGCATCCGGAGCCATCATCAAGTCGGGCACCGGCGCGTCCGGAAGGCTGATCCTCACCGGTGCCAATACCTATGGTGGCAACACCACGATCAACACCGGCACGCTCCAACTCGGCAACGGCAGCACGGCCGGCTCGCTTTCGACGTCGAGCGTGATCACGGGTTCGGCCGGCGGCACGCTCGCCTTCAACCGCAGCGACACGATCACCTCCGGCGTGGACTTCAACAGCGCGATCGTTGGCGGGATCAACATCGCGCAGGTGGGCTCCGGAACGTTGGTCCTCAC
>JBJTAA010000304.1:0-3094 GCA_046090525.1 Planctomycetota bacterium | reverse complement strand
CGAGAAAACCCGCTCCGGACGCCCGGGCCGCTCCTCCCGAGGCTCACGAGTCGCTCATCGGCCGGAAGACCGTTGAGGAAGTGCCATTGACCGAGCTATCCTCTTGGAGACGCCGGTCGAGGAGGAGCCCGACCCGCGGCGGCCGACGCGGGCGGAGGTGGAGGCGGCGCTGCCGGCCTTTCGCGGGGAGATCCTCCAGCGACCGTGCGACTATTCCGCCGTCCACGTGGACGGCAAGCGGACCTATCGGCTGGCCCGCAAGGGCCGCGAGTTTGCGTTGCCGGAGAAGCCCGTGCGGATCGATCGGCTGGAGGTGACCGGCTACGACTGGCCGCGGTTGGCCCTCGACGTCGAGTGCTCGACGGGCACGTTCATTCGCGCCCTCGGCCGCGATCTGGCGGTAGCCCTCGGCACGCGGGGCGTGATGGAGTCGCTCGTGCGGACGGCCGTGGGGCCGTTCACCCGGGCTGCGAGCCTCCCGCTTGCCGACGTGACCAGGGCGTCCGCGACCGCGGCCCTACTGCCGGCCGTGGCGGCGGTCCCGCATCTGCCGCGGGTCGTGCTGGCGGGCGACCTCGTCGAGCAGGCGGCTCGCGGCGGCCTCGTGTCGCTGCCGGAAGGTGCCGTGCGAGCCGCCGCCCCCTCCCCTGCCCCGGCCGACGCCGTGGCGGCCTGCGACGAGGGGGGCGAACTCGTCGGCATCCTGCGGCCACACGCTTCCGGCGCCTGGCGGCTCAAGCCGAACTTCCGCAGCCCGGTTGCGCCATAACCGTGGGGCGGGCTTGTAGCCTGCCGAGTGCGGCGTCGGCTCTGATCCGGCTCAGGGGTCCGGTCACGCCGTGACCGGATCACGCTGGGCGCGGCGTCAACCCTGATCCGGTTCCGGCGGAACCGGGCTCCTGGGGCGGCGGCCGACACCGCGCACAAAAGCCCGCTGCGCATAAAAGCCGCCTTGCGCAAGCAAGGTGGATGACGCCTGCCACGCAACTCAGCGCCAGCGGCCGAGCGCGAACGGAATGGCCCGCGTCATCCCACCGGCTCGCGCCGGGGGGCTTGTATGGAGCAGAGTTACTTGCGGCGGCGGCGGGCGAACGCGGCGACGCTCCCGGCGGCGACGACGAGCAGGAGCGTGCCCGGCTCGGGGACGGCCGTGATCGCCACGAAGCTGCTACTCGGCAGGTAGTCGCCCGTGAAGTTGGCGAGGCCGATAGCCGACGTGCGGTTGTAGTCGATCTCCCACTCTTGGCTGCCGACCGTGAACCGGCTGCCGTCGGCGAGCGGGGTGCCGTTGTAGGTAAAGAGCCCGCCGTTCCAACCTCCGGAGTAGTTGATCATCGCGAACACGGTCGTGTCTTCCCCGAACGGGGCCGTCGTGCCGGCGATGTCGGTGAGCGCGAGGAGCGAGCCAGCGGCGATGTCGAGGTTGCCGCTGACGACGAGCAGGTCGGCGGCGGCGGCGAGCGCTGCCGAGGAGTCCACCTCGTAGGCGAAGGTGGCGCCGCTCGCGAAGCTCGTGGCCCCGGCGGCGAGCGAGGCGATGCTGTTGCCGGGGGCGAGCGTGCCGCCCGTGGCGATGCTCACCGGGCCGGCGATCGAGCCTGAGCCACCGAGTTCGGCCGCGGCGAGGACGGCGACGGCCGAGTTGCCAAGCGACCCGTTCACCGAGAGCCGGCCGGCGGCCACGCTCGTGGCGCCCGAGTGGGTGTTCGACCCGGAGAGGACGAGGTTGCCGACGCCCTGCTTCGTCAGGCCGCCCGTGCCCGTGATCCCGCCGCCGAACGTGTTGGTGGCCGCCGCGTTCACCGTCAGCGTGCCCGCGCCCAGCGCGATCGTGCCGGCCGCTCCGCTCACCGAAGCGAACGTCTGCGACTGGCCGGCCAGGTCGAGCGTGGCGCCGGCGAACATCTCCAGGGAACTCGCCGCCGCGAACGAGCCGCCGCTGCCGAGGGCCAGCGTGCCGGCCTCCACGCGGGTGGCGCCCGTGAACGTGTTGGCGGCGGTCACCGTCGTCGTGCCGCTCGAGAGCTTGCGGATGCCGCGGGCGATCCCGCCGTCGGCGTCGGCGATGCCCGCGGCGATCGTGCCCGACGAGGTGCGGAAGAGCGTGGTCACGAGTTCCCCGGCGCCGTTGATCGTGCCGCCGAACTGGTCGAGGTCGCCCACGTACGTCCGCTGGTTGAGCGTGAGCGTGGTGCCGGGCTGCATCGTGACGACCGACGACGCCCCGAGCGCGTTGGCGTGGGCCAAGACGAGCGTCCCGGCGGTGAGCGCCGTGTCGCCGGTGAACGCACTCGAGCCGGAGAGGGTGAGCGCCCCGGCGCCCGACTTCGTGAGCGAACCCGAGCCGCTCATGCTCCCCGCGTAGGTGCCGCTTGCCGTCTGGGCGAACTCGACCGTCGCGTTGTTGGTGATCGCACCTTGCAGGCTCGCGGCCGTGCCCACGAGCCGGCCCGCCGAGACGACCGTGCCGCCGGAGTAGGAGTTGTTGCCCGAGAGCGTCGTGGTGCCCGTGCCGAGGTGGTGGAACGCACCCGAGCCCGTGATCGCCCGGCTCAAGGTGAAGGCGTTGCTCCGGTCGATGGCGAGCACGCCATCATTCGTGATGGACCCGGTTCCACCGAGTTCACCCGTCGTGCCGCCGGTGCCCACCTTCAGCGTACCGGCCGAGATCGTGGTCGAGCCGGAGTAGGAGTTGCTACCCGCGAGCGTGACGGTGCCCGCGTCACTCTTCGTAAGCGAGCCCGAGCCGCTCATGGTGCCGGCGTAGGCGCCGTTCCCGGCCTGGGAGAACTCGACGGCCGCGTTGTTGGTGATCGCCCCCTGCAGGCTGTCGGTTGTGCCCACGAGCCGACCAGCCGAGACCGTCGTGCCGCCGGAGTAGCTGTTGCTGCCGGAGAGCGTCAGCGTGTTGGCGGCGGTCTTGATGAGGCCCCCGGCGCCGCTCATCGCACCTGAGTAGGTCCCGTCGGTCGTCGTGTTGAACGTGACGTTGGCGGTGGCGACGATCCGCGTGGCACCGGCCGCTCCCGTCGCGCCACCGTTGCCGAAGGAGAGGTCGCGGTTGCCGGCCGTGAGCGTGCCCGTGAGCGTCGAG
>JBJTAA010000303.1:0-2157 GCA_046090525.1 Planctomycetota bacterium | reverse complement strand
CTCAGGACGTTCACCGCTTCGGTGATGCCGGCCGTGCGCGGGCCGAGGCGGCCACCGAATGAAAAGTGATTGGCGCCGTCGATCACGACGAGGTATTTGTCTCCCGGGGGGCTGAGTCGATACGGCTCTTGCTTCCACTCGACCGTTTGTCCGCCGGCGCCGCGGCTCTGGTCCCGGTGATCGTCATCATGGGGATGGCGAGCCGGGCCCAACTCTCGTTCGTCAACCCTTGCTGGCCGGTGCCCTGCGCGGAGATCGGCAGGATGCACCGCACGCGCTCGAACGCAGCCACCTTCGTCAGGCAAGCGCGAAGCATGGCGAGGGTGAGCTCCCGGGGACCGCCTTTCCGCAGGTGGATCTCCAACGGGAGACCGGCGTCGAGGTTTCGGTCCGGGGGAAAATCCTGCGTGCCGCCGCCCGCGCGTGTCCTGCCAGTCCTGCCGGTCGTGGCGATGATGACGGTTCGGGGGAAGGCCGCCGCGCGTGAGGTAGACTTCGGTCGTCTCACGAAGGTTCTCGCATGACCACGCCAGCGGCCGCCGCCAGCCTCGTCCGCCCCGCGATCGCGGAGCTCGCCGGCTACGTGCCCGGCGAGCAGCCGCAGTCGGGCAAGTGGATCAAGCTCAACACCAACGAGAATCCCTACGCCCCCTCGCCGGCCGTCGCCCGGGCGATCGTGGCCACGGCCGAGGGGCGCACGCTGGCCAAGTATCCCGACCCGCTGGCCACCGTCTTCCGGCTGCGGGCGGCCGAGATCCTCGGCGTCGATCCGGACTGGATCCTGTGCGGCAACGGCTCCGACGACCTGCTCACGATCCTGGTCCGCACCTTCGTCGGGGAAGGGGAGTGGCTCCGGATCGCCTACCCCAGCTACATCCTCTACCGCACGCTCGCCGGCCTGCAGGGGGCCCACTGCGAGGAGGTGCTCTACGAGCGGGACTGGTCGCTCCCCGACGCCTTCGCCGCCCCGCGGGACGGTCTGCGGCTCGCCTTTCTCGCCAACCCTAACAGCCCGTCGGGCACCCTCGTCTCCCCGGACCGCGTCCTGGAGATCGCCGAGCGGCTGCCCTGTCCGCTGGTCGTGGACGAGGCCTACGGCGACTTCGCCGATTCGAGCTGCCTCGAGCTCGTCAAGCGGTGCGAGCGGGTGATCGTGACCCGGTCGTTCTCCAAGTCGTATGCCCTGGCGGGCCTGCGGTTCGGCTTCGCCGTGGCCCGGCCCGAGATCGTGGCCGAGCTCCGCAAGGTCAAGGATTCCTACAACTGCGACGCCCTCTCGATCGCGGCCGCCACCGCGGCGATCGACGACCGGGCCTGGCTGGCGGAGAATCGGGCCAAGATCATCGCCACCCGCCGGCGGCTCACCGACGCCATGCGGGCCCTCGGCTACCACGCGGTCGAGAGCCAGGCCAACTTCGTCTGGTGCACCCACCCCGAGCGGCCCCACAAGCCCGTCTACGAGGTCCTCAAGGCCCAGCGTGTCCTGATCCGTTTCATGCAGTACCCCGGCTGGGGTGACGGCCTGCGGATCACCGTCGGCACCGACGACGAGATCGACGCCTTCCTCGCCATCATGAAGACCCTCTGAGCCAGGCCCCCACCAACCCCGCCCCCAGCATGCCACGCACCGCCACCGTCTCCCGCACGACCAGGGAAACCGACATCCGGCTCGCGCTCGATCTCGACGGCACGGGCCGGGCCGAGATCGCCACGGGCATCGGGTTCTTCGACCACATGCTCACGCTCCTGGCCGGGCACTCACTCTTCGACCTCGAGGTTTCCTGCACGGGCGACACGCACGTGGACGGCCACCACACGGTGGAGGACGTGGGCCGTGCCCTGGGCTTCGCCATGGCCGAGGCGCTCGGCGACCGCCGGGGCATCCGCCGCTACGGCCACTGCGTGCTCCCGATGGACGAGGCGCTCGTCACCGCCGCGGTCGATCTCGGCGGCCGGGCGGCCTGCGTCCTGGCCGTCGACTTCCCGGTGCCCACGATCGGCACCTTCGACGCCCAACTCGTCGAGGTGTTCTGGGAGAGTTTCGCCGCCACCGCGGGCGCGAACGTCCACGCCGTGCTCCACCACGGCCGCAACGGCCACCACATCGCCGAGGCGGTCTTCAAGGGCCTGGCCCGCTCGCTCCGGATGGCGGTCGAG
>JBJTAA010000302.1:0-4861 GCA_046090525.1 Planctomycetota bacterium | reverse complement strand
TGACCGGACTCCTGGGCGTGACCGGGCTCCCGGGGCGGTCAGGTGAGGATGCCCTTCACCACTTCGCCGTGGACGTCGGTGAGCCTGAAATCCCGCCCCTGGTAGGGGAAGGTGAGGCGGAGGTGGTCGATGCCCATCAGGTGCAGGATGGTGGCGTTGAGATCGTGGACATGCACCCTCTGGTCGGGCGTCACGATGTTGTAGGAGTAGTCGTCGGTGGCGCCCCAGGTGAGGCCCTGCTTCACGCCCGCCCCGGCGACCAGCATGGTGAAACACCGGGGGTGGTGGTCGCGACCGTAGTTCGTGGCCGTCAGCTCGCCCTGCGAATAGATCGTGCGGCCGAACTCGCCTCCCCAGACCACAAGGGTCTCGTCGAGCAGCCCCCGCTGGGCGAGGTCGTCGAGCAGGGCGGCCGTGGCCTGGTCGGTGTCGCGGCACTGGCCCTTGATCGCGGGGGGGAGCCCGCCGTGGTGATCCCAGCCCATGTGGAAGAGTTGCACGAACCGCACGCCCCGCTCCGACAGCCGGCGGGCGAGCAGGCAGTTGAAGGCGTAGCTGCCCGGCCGCTTGATGTCGGGCCCGTAGGAGTCGAGCACGTGCTGCGGCTCGTCGGAGAAGTCGACGATCTCCGGCACGCTCGCTTGCATCCGGAAGGCCATCTCGTATTGGGCCGTGCGGGCGGCGATGTCGGGGTCGCCCACGAGGCTGCTGCGGCCCGCATTCAAGGCCGCGATCCGGTCAAGCGTGGCCCGGCGGCGGTCGCGGGCGACCCCCGGCGGGTCGGCGAGATAGAGGACGGGGTCGCCGGTGTTGCGAAACCGCACCCCCTGGTGCTCGGTGGGCAGAAAGCCAGCCCCCCAGAGCCGGTCGTAGAGCGGCTGGTCGTCCTTGCGACCGGAGCCGAAGCTCGTGAGCACGATGTAGGCCGGCAGGTCGGCGTTGTCGCTGCCGAGGCCGTAGCTCACCCACGAGCCGATGCTCGGCCGGCCGGCGAGCTGGTGGCCGGTCTGGAAGAAGGTGATCGCGGGATCGTGGTTGATCTGCTCGGTGACCATCGAGCGGATCATGCACCAGCGGTCGGCGTGGCGGGCGATGTTGGGCACGAGGTCGCTGAACCACATGCCGCTCTGGCCGTGCTGCTTGAACGTGAAGATCGAGGGGGCGACCGGAAAGCTCTTCTGGCCGCTGGTCATCGTGGTGAGCCGCTGGCCCTGGCGGATCGACTCGGGCAGGTCCTCGCCCCGCCGCTTTTCCATCTCGGGCTTGGGATCGAAGAGATCCATCTGCGAAGGCGCGCCCGACTGGAAGAGATAGATGATCCGTTTGGCCTTGGGATGGAAGTTGGGGAACGGGCGGCCGGCGGCCGCGGCCGCCGGGGCGGGCGCAAGCAGGCTCGCCAGGGCCGTCGCCCCGAGGGCCCCGGCGGAACGGCCCAGGAACACGCGGCGGTTGAGCGAGTCCTGGACACGGAGCACGTGCTGGTGGGTCGCGGCATTCATGGGGTCACTCCCGCATCACAAACTCGTCGAGATTGATGATCACGTTGGCGGCTAGGGCGTAGGCGGCGAACTCGGGAGCCGGCACGCCCTCCGGCGGCCGGACGAGGCCGAAGCCCGCGAACTTCTCGGCGGCGGCCGGCTCGGCCGCGAAGGCGGTGCGGTCGGCCTCGAATCCGGCCACGAGCGTCGCCAGTTCCGCCTCGCCGGGAGCCCGCCCGAGCGCCAGACGGAAGCCGCGGCCGATCCGCTCGGCCGGGCTCTCGCCCCCTTCGGCGAGCATCCGCTTGGCCAGGCCGTGAGCGGCCTCGACGAAGGTCGTCTCGTTGAGCAGCGCGAGGGCCTGCAGCGGCGTGTTCGTCCGCGAGCGCTTCACCTGGCAGGTCTCGCGGTTCGGCGCGTCGAAGAGCAGCATCGTGGGGGGAGCGGCCGTCCGTTTCCAGATCGTGTACATGCTGCGGCGGTAGCGGCCCGGGCCGGTGTCGGGCTTGTAGCCCCGCAGGTCGCCATATTTGCTCGTCTCGTCCCAGACGCCGTCGGGCATCCAGGGGCGGACGCTTGGGCCGCCGATCGAGGGCACGAGCAGCCCGGAGGCCGCGAGCGCCTGGTCGCGGACGATCTCGCCGGGGAGCCGGATCCGCGGCGCCCGCGCCAGGAGCCGGTTGGCCGGATCCCGCGCGAGTTTCTCGGGCGTCACGGTGGCCGACTGGCGGTAGACGGCGCTCGTGACGAGCAGTCTCACGAAGGCCTTCATGTTCCAGGGGCCCGCCGGCGTGCCGTTCACCGCCGGCAGCGAGCCGCCCTCCATGAACTCGGCGGCCATCCAGTCGAGCAGTTCCGGATGGCTCGGATACTCGGCCTGACTGCCCAGGTTCTCACTCGTCTTGCAGAGGCCCGTGCCGAAGAACCGTTCCCAGATCCGGTTGACCCAGACGCGGGCGGTGAGCGGATGGTCACGCGAGACGATCCAGCGGGCGAGCGCGAGCCGATCGGCCTTCGTCCCCTCCGGCAGCGGCGGCAGGAACTGCGGCAGCCCGGGAGCGACCTTCTCCCCCGGCTTGTCGTACTCGCCGCGGACGAGCACGAAGGCGTCGCGCGGCGGGCCCTCCTTCATCACCATCACCGTGGGCAGGCCGTCACGAAACTCCGTGAGGCTCTTTGTTGCGGCGTCGCGGGCTGCCTCGGCCCGCGTGATCGGGCCGTCCACCTTCTGGCGATAGAAGCGCCGCAGCGCCTCCTGCTGCTTCTCGGACCGCGCCTCGCGTCCCACGGCCAGCGCCTGCCTCACCGGCTCGGGCACGTTCGGCCCGCCGACGCCCATGAGGGCCGGGTCGGCGGCCGTGATCGCCAGGCGGAACCTGCCCATGGCGTGGCCGTCGAACGCTTCCTGACGGATGCGGATGACGAGCCGGGAGTTCTCCGAAACGTTGACCGGTGCGGCGGGGAAGACCGCGAGGTGCCGCGGTTGCCGCTTGGCGCGGTCGTGACCGTCGATCGCCCAGCCCGAGCCCTTCTGTCCCGCGAGCACCGCGGCCGCGGGCCAGTTCGGCTGCGCGTAGTCGGCCTCGGCCCGGGCGAGCTTCACCGGCACCGGGTCGCCGCCGTCGGCCGGCTCGATCTCGACCTCCACCTTGGAGACCACGATGTTGCCGTTGCCCGCCCGTCCGAAGCCGCCGTCGGCCAGAGACGGGTCCGGGAGCGCCTCGATCCGCAGGCCGCCGAACGACTGCCCCGGCAGGAGCGCCTCGAACTCGTAGGTGTCGCGGGGGGGATTCGCGCCCTCGACGAACCAGCTGCCGTCCTCGCTGCGGCGGAACGTGGCGCCGCCGGCGCTCGTGAGCTCGAGCGGTTCGAACGGCTCCCAGGCGCGGTCGGCGGTGGCGAGGCTGACGCCGAGGGACTTTTCCCACTCGGCCACGAGCGAGTCGATAGCGGCGACCTCGGCGGCCACCGCCGCCTCGGCGTCGGCGACCACCTTCTCCAACCGCACCAGTTCCTGCTCCTGCTCCGGCGTGGGGAGTTCATGAACCGGATCGATGTTGCCGCCGCCGCGGTGCGCCGGGCCCTGGTTCGTGCCCGTCTCGGGCACGTTGTTGAACAGCGCGAACAGCGAATAGAACTCCTTCTGCGAGAGCGGGTCGTACTTGTGGTCGTGGCACCGGGCGCAGCCGACCGTCAGGCCCAGCCAGGTCTGGCCCGTGGTCTCGACGCGGTCGATCACCGTCTCCACCCGCCATTCCTCGGGGATGATGCCCCCCTCGCCGTTGAGCCGGTGGTTGCGATTGAAGCCCGTGGCCACGATCTGGTCGCGGGCCGGATTTTCGAGCATGTCGCCGGCGAGCTGGTCGATCGTGAACTGGTCGAAGGGGAGGTTGTCGTTGTAGGACTTGATCAGCCAGTCGCGCCACGGCCAGTTCTGCCGGCTGGAGTCGGTCTGATAACCGCTCGAATCGGCGTAGCGGGAGGCGTCGAGCCACTCGATCGCCATCCGCTCCCCGTAGTGCGGGTTGGCCAGGAGGCCATCGACGTACTTCTCGTAGGCGTCCGGCGCGGTGTCGGCGAGGAAGGCGTCGACGGCGGCCGGGTCCGGCGGCAGGCCCGTGAGGTCGAGCGCCACCCGCCGGGCGAGCGTCGTGCGATCGGCCTCGGGATTGGGCGCGAGCCCCTCGGCCTCGAGCCGGGCCAGGATGAAGCGATCGATGGGCGTCCTGGCCCACCCCGCGGTGCGGATCTCGGGCACCGCCGGCCGCTCCACCCGCTCGAAGGCCCAGTGCCCACGGTACTCGGCGCCCGCCGCGATCCAGCGCTTGAGGAGGTCAGCCTCCGCCGCGGTGATCGGTTTGCCGACGTGTGGCGGCGGCATCACGACGTCGGGGTCGGTGCTGGTGATCCGCACCACGAGTTCGCTGGCGGCCGGGTCTCCCGGCACGACCGCCGTGGCACCGCTGTCGAGCGTGGCCGTGGCCGCTTCCCGGAGGTCGAGTCGCAGGCCGGCGTGGCGATCCTCGTTGTCGGGGCCATGGCAGGCGAAGCACCGGTCCGACAGCAGCGGGCGGATGTCGCGGTTGAAGTCGAGCGGCGGCTCGGTGCCGGCGGCGACGGTGGCCGTGCCGACGACGATCGCCCAGGTCACGCGGGTGCTGGCGGTGTGGCCCATGAGAATCGCTCCTCGGGGTCACCCGCGTCGCCGCCGTGGGCTGCCACACGGCGCGGACGTCACCACCGGTGACGTCGATCGGCGGGAAGGGTGTGAGGCGAACCTCACACCCTTCAATCAAAGCCGCCAGGGCGCCCAGTGTCAAGCAATTTTCGGCCGCGGATGGGCCTGGCCGAGTTCGCTCACGTCGGTGACCGGACGGCCCCGG
>JBJTAA010000301.1:0-18733 GCA_046090525.1 Planctomycetota bacterium | reverse complement strand
GTCGACACCTGGTGGCAGACGGAGACGGGCGGGATCATGATGAGCCCGCTGCCGGGATGCACGCCCACGAAGCCCGGCAGCTGCACGCTCCCGCTCCCGGGCGTGGTGCACGAGGTCGTGGATGCCGCCGGGCATCCCGTCGAGCAGGGCGAGGGGGGCTGGCTCGTGATGAAGCAGCCCTGGCCCGGGATGCTCCGCGGCATCTGGGGCGACGACGCCCGGTTTGTGGAGACCTACTGGTCGCGGGTGCCGGGCAAGTACCTCGCCGGCGACAATGCCCGGCAGGACGCCGACGGCTACTACTGGATCATGGGGCGGATCGACGACGTCCTCAACGTCGCCGGCCATCGGCTCTCGACGATCGAGATCGAAAGCGCGCTGGTGAGCCATCCGGCCGTGGCCGAGGCGGCGGCGGTGGGCCGGCCGCACGAGGTGAAGGGGGAGGCGATCGCGGTGTTCGTGACGCTCCGCGGCGGCGAGCCGGGCGACGAGCTCAAGGACGCCCTGCGCAAGCACGTTCGTCACCAGATCGGAGCCCTGGCCGCGCCCGACGACATCCATTTCACGAACTCGCTCCCCAAGACCCGCAGCGGCAAGATCATGCGGCGGCTGCTCCGCGACATCGCGGCCGGCAAGGAGACCGTGGGCGACACGACGACGCTCGAGGACTACAGCGTGCTGGCCAAGCTCCGCGGCGATCAGGAGTAGCGGCTCACGGCGTTGCAGTTCAGGAGCCCGGTTCCGCCGGAACCGGGTCAGTGCTGACGCGACGTCGCGCGCGATCCGGTCACGGCGTGACCGGACTCCTGAGCTGCGTCGAACGGCAAGCCTTACGCCTCGGGCTCGATGCTCGCCGACATCGAGCCCTTCGAGCGGGCCAGGAGCCGGTCGGCCCCGAAGGCGTGGATCTGGTCCCGCTTGAGTTCGGCGTGCTCCTTGGTCGTGGTCAGCACGATCACCCGCCCCTCCCGATCGACCTTGCGGGCCAGCTTGAAGCCGGTCTCGGGCGGGTGGCCGAAGAGCTGCTTGAGCATCGCGATCACGTACTGATAGGTGTGATCGTCGTCGTTCCAGAGCACGACGTGATACCGCGGCTGCCGCTTGGGGCGGGCATCCTGAGCGGGCCGCACGGCCGGAAGGGCCTCGGCCGTGGCCGGTTCTGCGACGGCGGCACTGGCGGAGTCGGTCATCTCTCTGGCACACTCGCCCGGCCCGGGGCGACGAAAACGCCCCGTGGCGACCCGCATTTTACGGTGCTCGCCGCCGCCGGCCAGCACCCGTCCCAGCCCCCGCCCCGGAGCCAGTGCCCGTGCTCGACCGCCGCTTCGTCGCCGACAACATCGAACTGGTCGCCGCCAACTGCCGGCGTCGCGGGGCGACCGCCGACGTGGCCCGGTTCGCCGAGCTCGACACGCTCCGCCGCCAGTTGCAGGCCGACATCGACCGGCTCAACCAGGAGGCCGGCCGGGTGAGCAAGTCGATCGGCAAGGCGGCCGACGCCGCGGAGCGGGAGGCGCTCAAGGCCCAGGGCCGCCGGCTGCGGGAGGAGGGGGCGGCCCTCGAGGCCAAGGCCGCGGAAATCGTGGCGGAGGCCGACGCGATCCTGAAGGCGATCCCGAACCTCACCCACCCCGCCGCCCCGGTCGGGGGCGAGGAGGCGGCCGTCGAGATCCGGCAGGGGGCCACGCCGATCCGCGCCTACGATTTCAAGCCGCTCGACCACGTGGCCCTGGGCGAGAAGCTGCGGCTGTTCGATTTCGAGGCGGGGGCCCGGGTGGCGGGCCACGGCTTCTATTTCCTGACCGGCGACGCCGTGCTCCTGGAGCTGGCCCTGCAGCGGTATGCCGTGGAGCTCCTGATGCAGGAGGGCTTCACGGTGATGACCACGCCCGATCTGGCCCGCGACACGATCCTCGAGGGCACGGGCTTCATGCCCCGGGGCCCCGAGACCCAGATCTATTCGATCACGGGCTCCGACCTGTCGCTCGTGGCCACGGCCGAGATCACGCTCGGCGGGGCCTACCACGAGCGGATCTTCGACGCGGCGGAGCTCCCCCTCAAGCTCTGCGGCATCAGCCACTGCTTCCGCACGGAGGCCGGGGCCCACGGCCGGGCCACGCGGGGCCTGTATCGCGTCCACCAGTTCACGAAGGTCGAGATGTTCGCCTTCACGCTGCCCGAGGAGAGCGAGGCGATGCACGCGCTGCTGCTCGACCTCGAGTGCCGGCTGTTCGACGGCCTGGGGATCCCGTACCGGGTGATCGACACGGCCAGCGGCGACCTGGGCGGCCCGGCCTACCGGAAGTTCGACCTCGAGGCCTGGATGCCCGGGCGGGGCGAGGCGGGCGAATGGGGCGAGGTGACGAGCACGAGCAACTGCACCGACTACCAGGCCCGCCGGCTGGGCATCCGGTTCAAGAAGCCGGGCGAGAAGGGCACCACCTTCGCCCACACGCTCAACGGCACTGCGATCGCGATCAGCCGGGCGATCATCGCGATCCTGGAGAACCACCAGCAGGCCGACGGCTCGGTCGTCATCCCCGCGCCGCTGGTGCCCTGGATGGGCAAGGACCGCCTCGTCCCAGCCTAGGAGCCCGGTTCCTCCGGAACCGGATCTGACCAGGAGCCCGGTTCCGCCGGAACCGGGTCACTCCCGATGTCGCATCGTGGGTGACGAGGCGAGGGGCTGCCGGTCCCCGTCGCCCGGACGCTCACTGCGGGCATCCTGCCCTCCGTTCGCTCGATGCTGGCCTTCGCTGCGCAATCCTTGCTGCGCTCGGCCAGCAACGCCGGCTCCGGGGAACCGGCAACCCCTCGCAGTCTTCTCGTGCGCGACGATGCACCCAGGCCACCCTTCACTCGCTGCCTCAATGGACGGCGAGGGGTTGCCCGTGCCAATCGAGCGGCGTTGATAGCGAGCGCAGGCAGGATGCCGAAGCGAGCTAGCATCGAGCGAGCGGAGGGCAGGCGGGCACCGATCCGCCGCAGGCGGATTGGTCGCGAAGCGAGCGTCCGGGCGACGGGGACCGGCAGCCCCGAGCCTGCGTCACGCACGGCGCTCACGGCGTCGGCAAATTGCCGCGGCCCGGTCTGGGTGGCCAGACCGGGCCGCGTGTTGTCACGTCAGCGATCGCCTGCGGCTCACTCGCAGCAGGGCACCTCGCGGTACACCGTCTTGGGGACGCACCGGGTCACCGTGTAGGGCACCTTGACCGGCACCATCTTCACGACGTCGATCGTCTTCTTGTAGTGCACCGGCTTGGTGATGCAGAAGGGCACCTGCTTGGTGCAGGTCTCCTGCACCATCTTGCAGACCTTGTAGCACTCCTCGCGGCAGCGCTCTTCCTTCTCGATCCGGCACACCTTGTAGGTGCAGGTCTTCACCCGCTGCTCGGGCACCATGCGGCAGACCTGGTAGGTGCGGACCCGCTGCTCGGGCACCATGCGGCAGACCTGGTAGGTGCAGGTCTTGATCCGCTGCTCGGGCACCATCCGGCAGACCTGGTAGGTGCAGGTGCGGACGCGGTGCTCGGGCACCATGCGGCAGACCTGGTAGGTCCGGACCCGCTGCTCGGGCACCATGCGGCAGACCTGGTAGGTGCAGGTGCGGATCCGCTGCTCGGGCACCATCCGGCAGACCTGGTAGGTCCGGACCCGCTGCTCGGGCACCATCCGGCAGACCTGGTAGGTGCAGGTGCGAACCCGCTGCTCCGGCACCATCCGGCAGACCTGGTAGGTGCGAACCCGCTGCTCGGGCACCATGCGGCAGACCTGGTAGGTGCAGGTCTTGATCCGCTGCTCGGGCACCATCCGGCAGACCTGGTAGGTGCGGACCCGCTGCTCGGGCACCATGCGGCAGACCTGGTAGGTGCAGGTCTTGATCCGCTGCTCGGGCACCATCTTGCAGACCTTGTAGGTCCGGACCCGCTCCTCGGGCACCATGCGGCAGACCTGGTAGGTGCAGGTCTTCACGCGGTGCTCGGGCACCATCTTGCAGACCTTGTAGCACTTCTGCTCGACGATGGTCTCCTGCTCCCAGCGGGTGCACTCGACCTCCTTCTCGTGCACCTCGGGCACCCAGATCTTCTTGCAGATCGTGCGGGGCGGGCACTGCTCCTCGACGCGGTGGACCTCGCCGGGGATGTACCGCTTCTTGCCCGAGCAGTCGGTCTCCCAGCAGCCGGGCTCGCGGACGCACCGCGTGATCACCGGCCCGGGGATCTCCTCGACCTGGGTCTCCCAGCGGCCGCCGCACACCTTGACGGTCTTCATGTACTTGACCGGCTTGCAGACGGTCCGGCAGACGTCCTTGGTGCGGGTCTCCCAGACGGGCTTGCAGACGGTGTACGGGATCTCCTTCGTCCGCGTCTCGTAGACCGGCTTGCAGACGGTGTAGGTCTCCTGCCGCTCCTCGTAGACGGGCTTGCAGACCGTGTAGGGGATCTCCTTGGTCATCGTCTCGTAGACAGGCTTGCAGACCGTGTAGGTCTCCTGCCGCTGCTCGTAGACGGGCTTGCAGACCGTGTAGGGGATTTCCTTGGTCCGCGTCTCGTAGACGGGCTTGCAGACGGTGTAGGTCTGCTCGCGGGTCTCATAGACGGGCTTGCAGACCGTGTAGGGGATCTCCTTGGTCATCGTCTCGTAGACGGGCTTGCAGACGGTGTAGGTCTGCTGGCGGGTCTCATAGACGGGCTTGCAGACGGTGTAGGGGATCTCCTTCGTCCGCGTCTCGTAGACGGGGCGGCAGACGGTGTAGGGAATCTCCTTCGTCATCGTCTCGTAGACGGGCTTGCAGACCGTGTAGGTCTCCTCACGCGTCTCGTAGACGGGCTTGCAGACGGTGTAGGGGATCTCCTTCGTCCGCGTCTCCCAGACGGGCTTGCAGACGGTGTAGGGGATCGTGCGGGTGCGGGTCTCCCACACCGGCTTGCAGACGGTGTATTCGACCTCCTTGAAGCCCCGCTCCGTCTCGTAGCGGACGCAGTCGATCTCCCGCTGCTCGACCACCTTCTCGCAGACGGTCTTGTAGCAGGTGTATTCCTGCTTCTCGTAGATCACGTCCTTGACCAGCCGCGTGCCGCAGCACGACGGGGCCGCGGCGCAGGTCGGGTCACCGGCCTCCTCGGCGGCACAACTCACTCGCGCCGAGGCGAAGCTGACCGTCTTCATCCCCCGGCCGTGCTTGAAGCTGGCCAGGCCGCAATAGCCCGCTTCCGCGCGACCGGTCGGTGCGAGGAAAGCCGCGATCGCCAGCAGGCAAAAAACCCACGTGCTCTTCATGACTGCCGCCTCGGTCGAGGAGGCCTCCTTTTGTCGTGTCTGCGAACGGGAACTGAACCGGTGAACGATTGGCATGGGGGCACGCCCACCCCGGGCGCACTCCCTGCACCATCAACCATCGGCCATAAACTCGCCGCAGGTTGACCAGTCACCGCGACCCGCGGGCTTTTTCCATCCCCCCAGGCGCGGTACAACCGGTGCGGACGGCACGACTCACACGGCAGGTTGGTGAATGGCCGCGTGGCCGGTAGAGTCGGCGTGCTCAGGGGCAGTACAAGCGGCAGGTTCTTCGATGACGGAATCGAGAACTCAACCAGCTCACCCCGGCGACCTCCCCTCGGACGCCACGGTGCCGAAGGTCGTGGTCAGCCGGCTGAGCCTCTATCTGCGGGAGTTGCAGCGGCTCGAGGCGGCCGGCCAGCAGACGATCTCCTCCGGCCAGCTCGGCACGCTCCTGGGCTTCAGCGACGCCCAGGTCCGCAAGGATCTCGGGTTCTTCGGGCAGTTCGGGTATCCCGGCGTCGGCTACCGCTGCGACGAGTTGATCCGGGCGATGCGCGACATCCTGGGCACCAACCATCCCTGGAACGTGGCGATGGTGGGGGTCGGCAACCTCGGCCAGGCCCTGCTCGGCTACCGGGGCTTCGGCCGCCAGAACTTCACGATCGTGGCCGCCTTCGATGCCGACCCGGCCAAAGTGGGCCAGGTGGTGCAGGGGCTCACGATCCAGCCGCTCGACGAACTGGCCACCACCGTCCGCGACAGGCACATCCGCCTGGGCATGATCGTGGTGCCGGCCGAGCGGGCCCAGGAGGCGGCCGACCGCCTGGTGGCCGCCGGGGTGGAGGGGATCGTGAACTTCGCCCCCGTCACGCTCGTGCTCCCGCCCCACGTGCAGAACGTGGGGGTGGATCTGGCGATCGAGCTCGAGCAGCTGTCATTCGCGGTGACGACGAAGCTCGTGAAAGCGGCGGAATCGGCGCCACCCGCATAGCCCGACCGGCGTGGCTGGCTCTCCAGAAGCGGAGTGGCCAGTGGTGTCCAGCCGTGGCCGTGTGCCGAGAGAAACTGGCCATGTGCCGAGAGAAAGTGGCTGTGTGCTGAGAGAAAGTGGCTGTGTGCTGAGAGAAAGTGGCCGTGCGATCTCCGGAAGTGGCCACGGGTCTGTGACCCGTGGAATCCGCCCACCATCCCCAGCGACGCCCCGGCGTCAACAAGCCAGCCACCCGGTCTCGACGGGACACAGTCCCGTCGCCACTTTGGGCTTGCCGGTAACTGTGTGGTTCCAAAGACAGTGGCCGTGTGCCGAGAGACAGTGGCCGTGTGCTGAGAGAAAGTGGCCACGGGTCTGTGACCAGTGGAAACCGCCCACCACCCCCAGCGACGCCCCGGCGTCAACAAGCCGGCCACCCGGTCTCGACGGGACACAGTCCCGTCGCCACTTTGGGCTTGCCGCACCGAAAGGTTTCGGCGGTTACAGAACACCCGCCCTAGCCGCTGCGTAACTCGTCCAGCAAGACGCAGCCCCGGAACTGCAGGCCGCTTTACCCGATTCGTCCCTGGATCGGCCCGATTCGTCCCACGGCCAGCCAAATGCTTGCACTGCCTCGTCGCGGGTGGTGTTATGACTGTTTTTCCACGGCAGTGTGCCGCCTGGCGGATCGGCACAACTTCCCATTCGATGTGACGAAGCCTTACCTCACGGGAGCGCTGGAGAGACAATGCGCAACAGAAGGATCGCGGACCGCCATTCGCCAGCGGCCCGCCAGCGGCGAAGGAATGCTGCGCTCAAGCTCCAGCAGGTCGAGCGTTTGGAGGAGCGACGGCTCCTTGCCGTGACCCCGTTCGAGGAGCTCGCCCGGGCGGGCCTGCACGGTGCCGAGGCCGCCGCGGGCCGGGCACTGGTCGTGATCGACGCCGGGGTCGCCGGGGGCGACCGGCTGGTCGGGTCGTTCGCCGACGCGGCCGCCGCGCTGGTGGTCGGGCCGGGTGACGACCTCTTCGCCTCGGTGGGCAGCGCGCTCGGGCAGTTCGACGACGTCACCGCGATCCACCTCGTCAGCCACGGCGCGGCCGGCCGGTTCTCGATCGGCGGCACCACGTTCGATGCCACGAGCATCGACGAGTGGGACGACGGCCTCGTGGCCTGGAATCGTCTGGCCGGTCCGGGCGCCGACCTCTACCTCTGGGGCTGCGACGTGGCCGGCGGCGACGGCGCCTCGCTCATCGACAGCATCCACCACGTCTCGGGCTTCGGCGTGGCGGCGAGCACCGACGTGACGGGCCCTGCCCGGCTCGGCGGCGACTTCGATCTGGAGTATGTCCGCGGCGACGTCGGGGCCCCGCGGCTGACGGCCGGCGTGGACGTGCTCTGGGAGACCACGCTGGTCGATCCGCTCGACACGTCGGCCGGCAACACCAACCATGCCGTCTTCGGCGGCCCGACGGTGGTTGACGGCGGAATCACCGCCTCGGGCTTATCGACCAACGTGCTGGCGGTGCAGATCAGCAGCGGCTACTTCGCGGGTGACGTCCTCGCCGTGCCGGCAACGCTCACCGGCGTGCCCGGCTTGCCCGCCTACACGGCGGCATTCAATGCCACTAACCGCACGCTGACGATCACCGCCAACGCATCGGCCACGTTCACCGACGCCCACATCCAGAGCCTGTTCCGCGCGGTCACCTTCGCCGGGGCCGAAACCCGCTCCGCGGGCAACGTCACCATCACCTTCGGGGCCGGCGGCCAGATCGCCTCCAAGGGCGTCGCGGTGACCCTGTTCACGGCCGCCCAGCGGACGAACCTCACCGCCGCGTTCACGACGATCGAAAGCTCGATCGCCACGCCCATCGCCACGCAGACCAAGGCCGGGCTCGGCAACTCGACCGAGGTGCCCTTCACGGGCAAGACGGTCAGCGACCTGTTCTACCCGTCGACGGGCAACACCAAGAGCGACGGCACGGCCGAGGTGGACCTCACCAAGGCGATCCAGCCCGCCAAGATTGCCACGCTCCTGTCGCTCGGGGCGACGGCGACGGCGGCGCTGGCGACGGCGACGGCGACGCCCGAGGACCTCCGCTCGAGCCTCTCCGACGCGCTCGAGGCCCTCGTCGGCCCGCCGGTCAGTATCTTGGGCGTCACGCTTCCGGGTCTCAATGCCTCGACGTCGTCGGTCAGAGTGACGGCCGACCCGATCCGCTCCGGCGGGACGCTGACGGCCCTCGAGTTCACGCTCGACGTGCTCGCCACGCGGGGCTCCGACGCGCCGCTCGACCTCGACACGGTCGCCGAGGATCTTGGGATCACGCTCCTGTCGCCCCCCAACGTGAACGTCGGCGGCGGCGTCCGCTACAAGATGACGGTCAGCCTCGGGCTCGCGGACAACGTCGTCACCGTGAGCTTCGACGAGTCGCAAACCGGCGCGTTCGGCGGGGTGTCCTTCTCCGGCATCACGACCGGCGTCACGCTCGGGATGGTGGGCGGGCAGCTCGTGAACGCCTCGGGGTCGGCGGGCGTGCTCCTGCCGCTCGATCTCGGCGGCGACGCGTCGCGGACCGTGGCCGAATGGGCAGGCGCCACGGTGGGCTCGTTCGACGACCCGACGGGCACCGCGAACTTCACGCTTCCGATCACGGCCTCGATCAACAACGCGGCCGTGACCACGGCCAACACGCGGGTCGTGGTGGCCGACACGAACATCTTCGACGAGGAGCCGCCGGTCTACACCACGACCGAGTTCGACACCGTCCGCTGGTTTGCCGGCTTCACGCCCGAGCGGGTGATCCAGCAGCTGCTCGACGTGGGGGGCGTGTACGACACGCTGTCGCGATCCGGCAGCGACCTGCTCGGTGTCACGGTGCCGTTCGCGGCCGACACTTCGCTCGGCGACCTGTTCGACTTCAAGTCGCTGTTCGACGCCCAGATCGGCTCCAGGATCGACATCTACGAGCCGCTGCTCAACACGCTCGGCCGCGACGAACTGCTCGACTGGCGGCTGCCGCTGAGCGACGACGACACGCCGCTGCCGTCCTTCTATTCCGACCTGCGGGGCGACTTCACCTTCGGGATCGTGATCAACGAGGGCCTGCCCGTCGATGCGGTGAACTCACCCGTGCACACGGTCAGCGTGGCCGGCGGGATGACCCGCAACTCGCTCGCCGACCTCGTCGCCGACATCAACACGGCGCTGGGAGCGCTCAACGGCGGCACCGGCATCGGCATCACCGCCTCGGTGGTGTCGAACAAGATCGTCTTCAAGGCGACGAGCGTCGCCGTGCAGTCGTTCGCGATCGTCCCCGTGGCGGCCGCCTCGGCCCGGCTCGCACCGCCGACCGTCGCCTCGTCCGCGACCGTCGGCTCGCTCACCCCCGGCTGGTACACGGTCACGGGCACGACCACGGGCACGGTCACCGGCACGAGCTTCTACGGGCTCGACACGCCGCTGGGGGCGGCCGCCGTGCATGCCGGGCTGCTGGCCAACGGCGAGACCGGCGTGGTGCGGGTGGGCGCCACGGGTGCGAGCCTGGCGCTCGGGTCCCGGCGGCACGGCATCACGAGCCTCAATGGTGCCGGGTTGCTCCCGGCCGTGATCGACGCGCGACTCGTCTCCTCGGGCGAGATCGACCTCGCCCGGCTCGGCATCACGCCGATCGGCGAGCCGCTGACGGTGCTCGAGACCGCCGACACCGCCGGCCTCACGGCGACGCTGCCCCTGCGGGCGACCACCGGGGCGGCGAGCTTCCGCGTGGGCGACGGCTCCACGGCCGGCACGCTCGTGACGGTCGCCGCCCAGACGAACGGCTTGGTCACGCAGACGCTCGCCGCCGTCAACGCCGCCCTCACCACGGCCGGCGTCGCGGCGAACGTGCAGGCCCGGCTCGTGGACTCGGAGGGAACGGCGATCTCCGGCGAGCCGGACGACCCGGCCTACCTGCAGCTCATGCTCCGGAAGGCCGACACCACGCTCGCCGCGTCCGCGGGTGGGCAGTCGGTGACGGCGGGCACGATCAACGTCCGCTCGACGGCCGGATTCCCGGCGGCGGGCTCGATCCGGGTGGCGACGAGCAGCGGCCTCAAGACCGTGACCTACACCGGCCTCACGGACACGTCATTCACCGGCTGCACCTCCAGCGACACCGGCACGCTCCAGGCCGGCGGTGCCGTGAGCCTCGTCAACACCTGGAACAAGCTTGCCCTCGCTCCCCAAAGCGACGTGCTGGCCGACCGGGTCGTCGAGCTCGGGTTCCTGGTCGGCGACATCGCCGCCCGGCCGCGGCCGGCCGCGCTCCGCACGTTCGACGATTTCAAGAGCACCACGCTCTTCCCGGGCATCACGATCACGCCCGTCTACACGGCCCCGTCCGGCACGACTCCCGGCTCCGTGACGATGCAGTTCTCGGCCTCGGGCTCCGGCACCGCGACCCGCCCGGCCGAGGTGTCCTTTCAGACCGCGCCGCTCGGCCGGCCCATGTTCGGGTTCCAGACGACGACGACGGCGTCTTCAAACGGGCAGGCCGTTGCCACGGCCGGCACGATCCATGTCGCTTCGACGTTCGGCTTTCCCTCGGCCGGCACGATCCGCGTCACCACGACCACCGGGCCGCAGGTGGTGAACTACACGGGCAAGACGGAGACGTCGTTCACCGGTTGCACCTCGACCGGCACGGGAAATCTTCAGACCGACGGTCTGGTTGCACACGCGCCCGAGCAAAACATCTCCCTGCCCACGACCTACGGCCTCGACTTCGGCATCAGGTTCGGCATCGGTCCCTCGAGTCCGGCCGTGCTCGTGGCGGGCTCGGCCCCGGTCGCCACCGGGCGGCTGACTACCGACGCCACGCTGTCGCTCGACCTCGTGATGCAGGATCGCTATGCGGTCTCGCTGCCGTCTTCCTGGACGACCGACAACGGCACGCCCCAGGACCTGGTCGGCGACCTGAACCGGGCCCTCGGCCAGGCGACGGCGAGCGGCGGCGGCACGGTCGATCTCGTCGCCACCGACCGGCTCGTGGCCCGGTACGGCCAGTTCTCGGGGCGGATCGAGCTCGTGACGGCGTCGCGGGCCAACGGCGGCACGGCCGTGACGATCGACCCCGCGAAGCTCACGGGCACCCTCGCCGCGGATTTGGACGTCTCGTTCACCTACGACGGGCAGACCTGGACGGTCACGGTTCCGGCCGCCGACACGGCCGCAGCGGACACCCTCCTGAGCCGGATCGGCCAGCTCAACACCGCCCTCGCCAACGCCGTTCCCTCCACGGGTGCGGGCGAGTCGCTCTACGACCGCGTCTTCTTTACCACCCGCTCCAAGGCGGACGGCACCGTCGAGGTGCTCCTTGCCTCGATCGACCCCCCCGCCGAGGCCTGGCCGGCCACGGTCCGGCTCACGGCCGCCCGCTCAAATGCGGCCGTCACGGCCCTCGGCTTCTCCGACGGCGGCTCGGAGGCGACGAGCGAGATCGTGGCCCGGGCCTCGGGCGCGACCGCGGCCATCACCAGTCACTCGAACGGCAAGCCCTTCGCCACCGGGACGCTCGACACGATGCTGCCGAGCCTCTCCGGCTCGACGCTGTTCGGCTTCAACTCGATCGCCTTCGGCAGCACGAGCGGCGAGATCGACGCGAAGATCTCCCTCTCGGTGCCGAGCCCGGTCACGACGGTGGCCGCGGTCTCGGACCTCGCGGGCTCGTTCACCCGCACGCTGACGAAGTCCGACGGCACCGGCGCGGCGTCGGCCGGGATCACGCTCGCCAACCTCTCGGCCAGTTCCGCGATCGACACCGGTGCCACGATCGCGATCACCGTGCCCGACCTCACCGACATCACCACGATCGTGGACCAGGCGCTGGGCATCCCGATCCCGGTGCCCTTCCAGAGCGTCGCCGACGACGGCTTCACGCTCACGGCCGACGCCACGATCACGTTCATCGCCAACTCCGCGACCTACACGGTCAAGGTCACGGCCGCCCAAGCGGTCGGCAACGCGAACTTCGCCGACCTCGTGGACGACTTCAACGCCTCGCTCGCGGGAAGCGCCGGCACCGGCGGCACGACCATCCGCCGGCGGGGCGACATGGCCGCCGCCGCGGCCGGCAACGTCTCGGACGAGTTCGTGATCAGGGCCGTGGGCGACCGGCTCCAGGTCTTCGCCCAGGTGCCGGCGGCCAATCCCGACTACGGCGTCACGCAGTTGCTGCCCGGCATCGGCGCCTTCGGCGAGTTGGGCCTCCAGGGCTCGTTCGGCGTGGCCACGGTGGCCGACGCGCTGGCCGAGGCGCTCGGCGTCTTCGACACGCTGCGGTTCGACGTGGCGGCGCTTGCCACCACGGAGCTGCCGCTGCTCAACCAGCCGCTCGCCGAGTTGATCAGGCTCGACACCGGCCTGGCCCGGCGGATCGACGCCCTGCGGACGGCGAACGTCACCGGGCCCGCCGGGCTGGCCCCGGCGATCTCGCGGGCCCTGGGCATCACCGCCGACATGGTGAGCGTGGCCTTCGACGACTCCCGATCGGCCTACCGCATCGACGTCGCCTACGACACGGGCACGGCGATCTCCCGCAACCTGAACCTCGACCTCGAGCCGTTCTTCTCCCTGCTCGGCCGGCGCATGCCCGAGGGCCTCGGGATCCTGAGCGACGGAGGCGGATCGAGCCCGCTCGACATCGTCCTCGGTGGCACCAGCGTGCTCTCGGTGGGCATCGATCTCACCGATCCCACCAGCCCACGCACCTTCCTCTACGGCCACGACGGGAGCGCGGACTACGACCTCGAGAACGGCACGTCGTTCGAGATCACGCTCCGGGTCGAGGGGGAGGGCATCGCCTTCACCGCCGGCGTCGGCGCCTTCGGCCTCTTCATCCGCGGGGGCACGGCCACGATCGGCGGCGAGGTGATCACGGTCGGCGGCGAGGAGCAGGTGGCCGGCAATGCCGCGCTCCGCGTCACCCTCACCGACGGTGAGCCCGACTCGGTCTTCTATCTGTCGCCGCAGGGCTCGGAGCTCGACGCCCTCGACGCCGCCAACTACTCGGCCGCCTTCAGCGGCGTGCTCGACGTCTCGCTGCCCCTCTTCGCCCCCACCGAGTTCATCCCGCTGCCCAACACACCCGACCCGCGGGTGACGCTCTCGATCAGCGACCTCGGCGCCTTCGTGGAGGGGAGCGACTCGCTCGTGGCCGCGGCCGACGCGATCGCCAGCCTCGTCAAGACGCCCTCGCTCGGCACGGTGGACGGGAAGAATCTGGCGGCCTGGCGAGCCGAGCTTGACGACGCCCGCGCGGCGGTCGCCGACGTGCTGAGCGTGAACGTGCCCGATCTGGCGGCCGCCGCCGAAGGGGACACGCCCACGCTCATCGACCTGCTCCGCGATCCCGCCCTCTTTCTCGACGGGATCGACGTCTACCTGGGCACGATCGAGACGGCCCTCAGCACTCTTTCCGAGATCCCCCTGCCGATCGTAAGCGACGCCCTGGGCACCGCCGCCCGGGACGTGTTCGGCTGGCGCCGGGGCTGGCTCCGCGAGATGAAGTCCCAGATGCGCGGGGCGGGCGAGTCGATCTTCGAGGTCACCCGCGACACGATGTTCGAGTTCCTGGGGCCCGATGGCCTGGGCATCCTGCTCGAGGACAACGGCGACCGCACCGTGGCCGGGATGGTCGAGGCGGCCTCCGTCGATGCCGTGACGCTCGCCTTCGTGGATCGCTCCGGCGAGGTCCTCGAGGGCAACGTCTACGGCGCCCACGGCGTCGAGTTCCGGATGCGGCTCGGGCAGCAGATCCTTGACACCGGCCTGGATCTCGACTTCTCCTTCGACGCTCTCGCGCCGCTCTTCGAGCTCTCGCTCGACGGCGGGCTGCGGTTCCAGCTGGGCTGGGACATCTCCATCGGCTTCGGCTTCAACCTCGAGGACGGCTTCTACACGGTCGTCGATGCCACGGCCAACGAGGCCCAGCTCCGGTTTGACGCCTTCCTCGACACCGCCTCCCGCGACTACACGGTGGACTACCGGGGCGGTGCCTGGGTCGTCGTCGACGGCGACGGCAACGTGGTCAACGCCCCGGGCACGAACAGCCCGATGCGGGCGCTGGCCGTCAACCGCGACGGCGAGGATGTCACGACCGACGTGCCGCTTCCGGGAGCCACGACCGGGGGCGAGGAGGACTGCGGGTGCGGCGACCGGCCCGACGAGGTCGACGACGAGCAAATCTGGTGGGTCGTGGCCGTCCAGGACTCCGGTGACTGGGTGCCGGCCACGTTCGACGACTGGGGCCGGCTCACGCCGGTCGGTGACGACGACGGCTTCGTGGACCGGATGCTCGAGGTGACGGCCGTCGCCCCGGCCACGATCCGCGGCGACCTGTTCTTCCTCACGCTCCAGGCCACCGACAAGGTGCGGCTCGGCCTCCGGGGCGTCACCCCCTACGACAGCCTCTACCGCTGGGGGCCCACCGTCAGCGCGGTCGTCCCTCAGGTGGATGCCGGTGCCCGCGATCATGCCACCACGGGCGTCAACCGCAACAACGAGCTGCCCACGCTCTTTTCGGGCAGCATCAGCGTCAACGTCTTCGACCCCAGCTCCCTGTCGATCTTCAATCGCGCGGAAGTCGCCGACACGATCAGCGGCTACGGCCTCGCCGATCGCACCGGCAAGCTGATCTACCCGCCGGGCAGTGCCCGGCCCACCCCCGTCCGCGAGTTCTACGAGATCCACGTGCTCGACGTCGCCACCACGGAGGAGGACGACGACGGGTTCATCGTCGGTGAGCCGGTCGTGGGGGTCGATCCGATCCTGATCCCGCTCGACGCCTTCGCTGGGCCGCTCGCGGAGGATCTGGTCGTTCCGGTCACGATCGACGGTGTCGCCTGGCTGCTCACGATTCCCCAGGGCACGTCGATCGCCGACTCCAAGGCGCTCGTCGAGGCGCTGCTCGACGCCCGCCTCTCTGCGGTCATCGATGCCGATGAGAATGGCGTCATCGATCTGGGCGAGGAGCCGGAATCGACGCTCGTCGGGGAAATCTCGTTCGGCTTCCTCGCCGACGAGGACGGCGCGGCCGAGAACACCGATCCCGACTGGTGGATCATCCAGCCCCCGACCGGGACGCGGCCACCCGGGGCCCCCGTGCCGACCGTGGACGACTGGGAGCCGCTGCGGCGGATGAAGGACGATCCGTCGGCGAACCGCATCACCCTCGACGAACTGCGGGCCGGCGGCTCGGCCCTGATGCAGGTCAACCTGGTGGCGCGGGCCGTCGTCAACCTCGAGCTCGATCTCTCGATCGCCGACAGCGCCGCGATCCCGCGGATCCTGGCCGATCTCAACCTCGACTGGACCACCGACGCCCGCCAGCCCACGCCGGGTGGCACGCCCGCCCCGGGCAGCGGCACCGCGACCGTGGGCGGCGGCATCAACCCGCAGCTCGGCTCGACCCAGCTCGACCTCCTGCCGGAAGTGGGCCTGAGCAACATCAAGCTCGACGTCGGCAGCTTCCTGACCGACGTCCTCAAGCCGATCGTGAGCGAGCTCGACAAGGCCTTCAAGCCGTTCGATCCGGTGCTCGATGCCCTCCAGACCCGGATCCCGGTGCTCTCCGACCTCGCCGGCCGCAAGGTCGAGCTCGCCGACCTGCTCGCCACGTTCGGCGGCCCCAAGGGCAAGGCGGCGGCCACGCTGATCGACGCCATCATCGCCGTCCGCGAACTCGTGGGCGTGGTCAACGCCGTGCCCGACGGTGTCAGCCTCCAGCTGCCGCTGGGCCGGTTCTGGCTGCCCAAGCTCGACCAGGGGGGCCGCTACGGCTACGGCGAGCTGCTCTACGACAACGAAGCCCTCGGCATCGAGACCGGCGATTTCGACTCCAATCCAGCCGAGAACCCGGCCAACGTCGCCGCGGCCGACCGCGCCCTCACCAAGCTCCAGGCCCAGAACGCCGACAACCCGAACTACAAGCAGCCGGGCGTCCCGGGGAACAAGCGGGGCGGATTCCGCGTCCCGATCCTCCAGGATCCCATCAACGTCTTCAAGCTGCTGATGGGTCGCGACGCGGTGCTCGTCACTTACTCGCTGCCGGAGGTCGATCTCAGCGTCGGGGCCTCGTTCCCGCTGATCAAGATCTTCGTGCTCGAAGTGGGTCTGCGGTTTCAGATCGACGTCAAGGCCCAGATGCACTTCGGTTACGACACCTACGGCGTGCGGATGTTCGTCGATTCCGGCGACGTCGCCGACCTGTTCCACGGGTTCTACATCTCCGACCGGGCCAAGGCCGATGGCTCGGGTGCCGATGTGGACGAACTCACCGTCGAGGCGACGCTCGCGCTCTACGGCGGCGTCGACGTGGTGCTGGCCAAGGCCGGCATCGAGGGGGGCTTCACGCTCACGGCCACGGTCAACCTCAACGATCCCAACAACGACGGCAAGCTGCGGTTCACGGAGATCGTCGAGCTCATCAGCTACACGGGCAATCCGCTCGACATCGTCGACGTCACGATGCGGGGCGAGGTCTACGCCCGCTATTACTACTGGGTGGGCCTGCGGGTCTGGACGCCCTGGAAGCGGTACACGATCACCCTGGCCCGGGGCGGCAAGACGTTCGCCCGGATGACGCTCTTCACGCTGGTCTTCGAGGGGAGCGACGGTCCGCCGGCTTATGCCAGCAAGGTCACCTCGCTCGACCGTGACGGCAACCAGCGGCCCAACACGCTCCTGCTGCACGCCGGCACCAACGCCCCCAAGCGGGTCAGTAACCAGGATCCGCTCAAGACGAAGGACGGCCCCGAGCGGTTCAAGATCTGGAACTCGGGCAGCACGGTCTACGTGCAGTACCTCAACTACTCCACCACCCGCACCGAGGAGTTCACCGGCATCAGTCGGGTGCTCTTCGACGGCGGCATCGGCGACGACTCGCTCGACGCCAGCGGCCTCAATGGCCTGCCGATCGAGTTCGTCGGCGGCGCCGGTGACGACACGGTGCTCGTCGGGTCGGGATCCTCGACCCAGCTCAGCATCCTCGACGGCGGCGCGGGCAACGACAGGATCGAGGTCGCGGGCGGCGGCCGGTTCAGAATCCTGGGCGGCCTCGGCGACGACGAGATCGATGCCGGCACGGGCACGGTCTCGGTCAATGGTGGGGCTGGCGGCGACGAGATAACGACCGGCGCGGGCAGCACGGCCACGCTGATCTTCGACCGGCAGTACGGCGCCGACACGCTCGATCTGTCGGTCGCGGCCCTCATCAACCTGCTCGACTTCACGGAGTCGTCGTCGGGCGTCGCCGGCCTGCTCTCGGGCGAGGGCAGCACGATCGCGGCCGGCACGGGCAACGTCGTCACCTTCAACCTGGCGGCGGCGACGGAAATCCGCGGTTCGCTGCAGCGGGACCGGTTCACGGTCACCAATCCCAGCACGCGGGCTGCCAACGGCGGCCGCGGGTTCGTGCTCCGCGGCGGCCTGGGTGACGACGTCTACGAGATCATCGCCGACACGGTCTCGGGCGTCTCGGCCGACGGGATCACGATCGACGACATCCTGCCCCCGCTCGTCGCGGCCACCGCCGGCGACGTCACGCTCTCCGACGGTGACTGCGGCCACATCTGCGAGATCGAGGTGGACGATCCCGGCCTCGGCTACACCGTCGCCCCCGACGTGGTGATCGTCGATCCGACGGGCTCCGGGGCCCGCGCGGTCGCGAGCCTCGACGATCAGGGCCGGGTGGCGCGGATCATCGTCACCCGCGAGGGCCGCGGCTACACCAACCCGCAGGTGTTCCTCGTCAATCCGGCGAGCACCTCCGACCGGCTCGTGTTCAACTCCACGGCCGCGACCGCCACGCTCGACCAGGGCGGCAACGGCGCGGCGGGCGACTACCGGATCGTCGCCGGTGGCAAGGACTTCAAGTTCGTCGGCTGGACCGACGTGGGCACGATCCGCCCCGATGAGTTCGACGCAAGCGAGATCGACAGCGTGACGGTGAACCTGCCCCAGGGCGTGCTCACGCTCGCCCAGGGCATCGACCTGTTCGACACTTTCACGGTCAACGCCCACCGGATGGAGCAAAACGCCCGGATCGTGGCCGACACCGTGTCGCTGACGACCGATAATGGCTTCCAGGTGCGGCATTCGATCGACGCGGTCAACAACGGCGACGTCACGATCCGCTCCACGGGTAACAACCTCGCCAACTACGCCGCGTCGTGGGCGAAGGCCGACGCCACGGTCACGGCCGCAGCGATCTCGGGCGTCACCCTCACCAACTCCGGCAACCATTACTGGTTCGCTCCGAGCGTCACGTTCGTCGGCGGCGGTGGCAGCGGGGCCCGGGCGCGGGCGACGGTCGCCAACGGCCAGATCACGGGCATCACGGTGCTCGGCGGCGGCTCGGGCTACTACCAGTCGCCCCGGCCGCAGGTGGTGATCGCGCCGGCGGCGAGCATCCAGGTGGATGCGATGATCACGAGCAC
>JBJTAA010000300.1:0-5725 GCA_046090525.1 Planctomycetota bacterium | reverse complement strand
CCGGCGGTGAGCAGGCACATGAGCCTCATGACGACCTCACCCGACCTTGATCTTCGGGGCCTTCGGGGCGTCATCCTTCTGCTTCGGCGCCGGGGCCAGCACCGGCGGGAAGCCGTTGAGCCGCCGCCAGATCTCGAAGCCCAGGGGCACGCGGTTGAGGAACACCCAGCCGATCACCTGGTTGCCCTGGCGGAGGAACTCGGGGTCCGGCCAGGTGTCGCCCGGCATCACCACGTCGGGCTCGACGAGGATCCGGCACTGCCCCGCCACGCCGCTGGCCGCGTCCACCTGGCGGATCTTGCCCCCGAAGGTGCCGATCGCCAGTTCCGGCCAGCCCGAAAACTGCACCGCCGGCCAGCCCTCGAACTGCAGCCTTACATGCGGCATGTGCTCGTGACGGTCGGCGTAGGCCAGCACGATCGGCGCGTCGACGCCGTCGAGGAACAGCTCCGCCACGCGGTCGTTGGTGTCGGGCACGATCGTGCACAGCTCGTCCCCTTCCTTCACGTACAGGCCGCCCTGCGTGACGTTGGCCGACACACGAAACACGACGCCGTCGCAGGGCGCCACGACCTGCCGGGCCTTGAACCGCTCGATGCGGTTGTCGACCTCCTGGATCTCCCGCTCGATCGAGAACAGGTTCTGCTCGGCCTTGCGGAGGTTGCTCCTGGCGACGGCGATGGCCGACAGGCCCGAGGCGTCGGCCTGCACGAGCAGGGCTTCCTGGGTGAGCAGGGCCGCCCGGGCGCGGGCGATCTCGGCATCGGCCTTTTCGGTGTCGGTGACGGCCCGGTCGGCCCGCATCCGGGCCTCGTCGCGAGACAGCTTGCTCTCCAGCCCGCCATACCGCGGGTTGGTGAACAGGTCGTCGAACATCTCGTAGCGATTGAGTTCGAAGTCGCGGGCGAAGGTGGCGTTGGCCTTCGACTGCTCGGCGACCTCGATCGCCCTGGCTGCCGCTTCACGGTTGGCCTCCGCCGCCTTCACGGCCGCATCCCGGGCCGCCTCCTGCGCCTTGGCGGCGGCGGCGAGCTCGGCGAGCTCCTGCCGCGCCGCCGACAGCCGCTCCGACAGGAACAGCTTCTGGGCTTCCAGCCGCGCGGCGAGCTCAGGATCGTTGTCCTCGATATCGACGAGCGGATCGTTCATCTTGACGCGGCTTCCCTCGACCACGTGCCATTTCCGGACCTGCCCCGAGACCCGGGCGGTGATCACCTGCATCCGTTCCACCGGCGCGTAGGCGACGATCGTGCCCCGGCAGAGCACGGTCTGCTGCCAGGGCACGAGGGCCAGGGCGAACGGGATGGCGAGGAAGACGAGGAAGACGAGGCGGGCCAGCCAGCGGACCGCCCCCGGCGTGAGCGAATGCCGCAGCGAGGCTCGCGTCTTGGCGTCGCGTTCCGGCAGGACTTGGCGGGTCACGACCATGCGACGACCCTCCCGCAGCGGCCGCGGATCTCGTCCCGCGCGCTGACGACGACGAGCGTCCACGGCGCCGAGGCCGCGAACAGGACGTCGAGCAGATCCGGGCAGGCATCGACGTCGAGGCCGTCGAGGATGCCATCGAGCAGGAGCAGCCGCGGCCGGCTCACGATCGCCCGCGCGATCGCGAGGCGACTGAGCTCGCTGTTCGAGAGCGGTCGCCCGTCCGGGGTGAGGTGCGTCTGCACGCCGTCGGGCAGCCGCGCCACCCGGTCGGAAAGCCCCACCGTGTCGAAGGCCTGCCGCACGTCCGCCGCCGAGACGTTGTCGCGGCCCAGCCGCACGTTCTCGGCCACGGTGCCGGCGAACACCTCGGTCCGGCCCACGAACGCGATGCACTGCCGGGAGGCGGGCCGGTCGAGGGAGCGGGCGTCGATGCCGTCGAGTTCGAGCAGGCCTTCGCGGGGCACGCGCAGCAGGGCCAGCGTCTCGAGCAGCGGCGTCTTGCCGGTGGGGCCGACGATCGCGACCCGCTCGCCGGGCTGGAGCTCGAGCCGCTGCAGCCGCCCGTCGAATCCGGGCAGTTCGGCGAGCACGCCCAGGGGCGGACCGTCCGCGGGGAGGGCTTCCCCTTCGGCGGACTCCGGCGGTAGCCGGTCGAGGATGCCGAGCTTGTCGAGCGTGGCCTGCAGGTCGTAGAAGATCTCGACATACTTGCCGATCTTCGACAGGGCCGCGAGCACGAGCGTCACGATCAGTTCGCTGGCCACCAGCTGGCCGAGCGTCAGTTGCCGGTTGATCACGAGCCAGCCGCCGAGGCCCAACAGCACGGTGCTCCCGACCGCCTCGAGCGTGAGCGCGAAGATGGTCTGCCGCCAGATGATCGAGAAGTGCCGCTTGCGGGCCGAAATGTAGCGGTCGGCCAGCTGATCGGCCCGCTCCAGGGAGAGCACGGCCCCCTGGCCGCTGCGGAACGTGTGGGGGCAGCGGCCCACCTCCTCGAGCCAGGCTGCGACGTCGAACTTCGCATAGCTCTCGGCGATGCTCGACCGGACGCCGCCGATCCCCAGCACGAGCAGCATGAACACCACGAGGCCGGCGAGCACCAGCGCGAAGGTGAGCAGGAACGGATGGTAGAAGGAGAGGACGATCAGGCCGACCAGGGTCATCATGATGATGCCGACGCCCTCCACCAGGAGCGTGGCGATCGACTTCTGGCCCGAGGTGACCTCGAAGAACCGGTTGACGATGTCGGCCCGGTTGGCCCCGTCGAACGACGCGATGCCGGTGCGGGCCAGCCGATCGGCGAACCCGAGAGCGGTGCGCACGAACAGCCTGCGCTGCAGGCATTCGGCGACGTAGGTCTGGAGCGCACGGAGCGCCGCCGCCACGAACATCAGCGTGAACATCACCGCGGCCAGCACGAACACCGGCCAGAGCAGGATCCCGAAGGCGACCGTGTTGACGAGGGCCTCGATCGCCGCCGGCGCCACCAGCGACAACAGCCCCACGCCGAGGGCGAAGGCCAGGAGCGTAAACACGTCGCCCCACTCGAGCCGCAGGAGCTCGATCAGCCGCTGGGCCGGGCCCTTGCCATGCGCGTGCGGCGGACCGTGGCCGGCGGCCGGCGGTGCGTCGTGCGGCGGCGCGGCGACGGCGGTCACCATGCGGCGGCTCCCTCGACCCCGGTCGGGCTGGCGGCGCCACCCCCGGTCAGGCGACGGCCGGCCCGCCGCCGGGCGAGCTGCCGGCCGGTGGAGTGACCGATCCGGGTGGTCGCCCGATCCACCGCGATCACCCAGTCGACGTCGCTCACCTCGGCCACCACGTCACCGCCGTCGGCGAGTCGAACGACGATCCGGCAGGTCTTGTCGATGCCGCCGCGGGGGCCGTTCTGATCGGCCAGAAACACGTTCACCCGCCGGATCCGCCCCGCGAATCGCGAGAGGGCGAACCCCAGGCGGCGCTCGACATGGGTGGCGAGATCGGGGGGTGTGACGCCCCGCGCGTGCTTGATGTTCCAGAGCATGGCCATGGTCCTCGGGAGAAAGCGCGGCGGGACCCTCCCAACCGCTTTTATCGTCACGGATAGACCTGTGGAATCACTTCGGCAAACAAGAATGTTTCGATACAATCCATCGGAAAAACCGATGGATTATTCCGGTGGACTGGCTCAACTACCACCACTTGCTCTATTTCTGGACTGCCGCCCGCGAAGGCAGCATCGCGGCGGCCTGCCGTCGGCTGCACCTCACGCAGCCCACTGTGAGCGGCCAGATCAAGGCCCTGGAACGAGCGCTCAAAGCCAGGCTGTTCGAGCGATCCGGCCGGTCGATCACGCTCACCGAGACCGGCCGGCTCGTGTATCGCTACGCCGACGAAATCTTCGCGCTCGGCCGCGAACTCGAGGACGCAGTGGCCGGCCGGGCCGGCGGGGGCGACCTCCGGTTCGTGGTGGGGGTGGCCGACACGCTGCCCAAACTCGTGGTCCACCGGCTGCTCGAGCCCGCGCTGCAACTCGCGGACGAAGAGGTCCAGATCACCTGCTTCGACGGCGACCCAGACCGCCTGCTGGCACAGCTGGCACTCCATGAACTCGATGTCGTGATCAGCGACTATCCGGCGAATCCGCGGCTGGGCCTGCGGGCCTTCAATCACCTGCTGGGGGACTGCGGCGTCAGCTTTTTCGGGGCCGCCGACCTGGCGGCCCGGTATCGCAGCGGTTTTCCCGCCTCGCTCGACGGGGCGCCCCTGCTCCTTCCCACGGGAAACTCGGCCCTGCGGCGGGAGGCGGAGCAGTGGTTCGATGCGATCGGCATCCGCCCCCGGGTGCGGGGTGAGTTCTCCGACAGCGCGCTCCTGAAGACCTTCGGCGCCCGGGGCGGGGGCATTTTTCTCGCGCCGACCATCGTCGAGGAGGATGTGCGGCGGATGTACGGCGTGCAGGTGGTGGGCCGCGACGAGCGGCTGCGGGAGCGGTTCTACGCCATCTCGGTCGAAAAGCGGCTCGCCCATCCGGCCGTGGTGGCGATCACCCGGGCCGCCCGGGCGAGCTTGCGGGGGGAGTGAGCACCCTCGCGACCGTCATGGCCCGCAGCCTCCGCCCCCGCGGCACGGTTTATGGCCGGACCGCCCAGCCTGCAGCCGGCCCGGTGCATGGGGGCGATGTTGTAGGAGGTCGGCTGCCGAAGAACTCCGGCGGATGGCAGAGCGGGCCGGCGGCTCGGCCGGGCAGCGCGGCCGCACGGGGAACCCATGCTCGTCGTCACCGCCAACTGGGCCCTGACGGATGGCTCGCTCGCGGCATCGCGAGCGAGGCGGGCGGCGGCCTGGCTCGAGGTAATCCGCCGGGCGATCGTGCGGGCGGGGATGGGCCGCGACGGCCGGTATCGGCCGGTCGCCGAGGCCACCTTGATCATGGCCGGCGACACCTTCGACTGGCTGCTCTCGGATGTCTGGACCGGCCCCGAGCGCCCGTGGCACGCCGGGCGGCGATCCGCGGAGGCGCGGGACCGCGTGGCCGCGGCCACGATTCGCGCGGCGCTGCCGGCCGTGCGGATCATTCGCCGCTGGATCAGGCAGGGGATCCCGCTGCCGGCGGCCGACGCCCGTGGCCGGCCTTCGGCTTGGGCCTCCAGCTGCTGCCGGTTCAGTGGCGTGCTCCTGGCCGGCGACCGGGATCGCTGGCTGACGGACTTGGCGGCTGCCGGTGATCGCGTCGGCCTCCTCCTCGGCGAGGAGTGGTCCGATGGAATCCGGCACGTCCGCCACGGCCACGACCTCGATCCCCTCGCGCATGGTCGCGACTCACTGCCGGTGGGCATCGACAGGCCCCCGACGCTCGCCGAGAGTCTGACCATCGACCTCGTGGTCGCCTTCGCAGCGGCCGTCCGAGACGATGTGGCACTCTGGAAAATCCTGCGACCGCGGCTGGGTGAGCTCTCGTCGGCGGGGCCCGTGGGCCTGCCCGCCGGCATCGCCGCACTCGTGCCCGAGGTGACCTCGATCGAGGCGGCCATTGACCTGCGGACACGGCTCAGCGACCTGTGGCGAAGGTCCGTGGATCGCTGGCATGCGATCGCGACGCGCGACATGCCCACGTGCGAGGCCGAGTTCGACGCACTGGGTGATTTGGCGGCCTGGCTCGGCGATCGCGCCCCGCTCCGACCACCGCCGGCGGCCCTCGCGCGGCTCGGGGTGTCGCTGGAGACGATTCGAGGCTCCACGCGGCACGTGGTGGGGCATGCCGCGGTTGACCAAGCTCCGGCCTTCTCCTGCCATCTCGCCGACCTGTCCTGGCAGG
>JBJTAA010000299.1:0-2741 GCA_046090525.1 Planctomycetota bacterium | reverse complement strand
CCCAGGCTCGTCGCGCCCGGTCGCGACGACGACCTGCCGAGGAGGCGCAGGACGAGCAGGGCCGTGGCGATGGCGAAGGCAGCCGCCACCACGCGGCCCGTGACGAGGAAGCCCAGGACGGGCCAGCCGACACGCATCAGGCCGAGGGCCGCCCAGGGATCGCGCCCGCCCCGCGGCACGCCGGCCGGCGGCGAGCCGATCGCGGCCACCGCGAGCAGGCTGCCGGCGGCGACGGCCGCCGCCACGCCCAGGGGGCGCGGGGCGACCGCCAGTTGCCAACCGGCCCAGAGCGCCGCCGCCAGCGCGATCCAGCCCGCCGGCCGGCGCAGGTCGATGCGCAGCGCCGTCGCCAACGGCGAGCCCGAGAAGCATCGGTCAGGAGTCATTTCTGCGAAGCTCCTGGCCTGGCAAGGCCTTGCCGCCTTCCGCGGCCGGGACATGACTCCCGACCCCGTGTTCCCGGTGAGGCAGGCTTGCAGCCTGCCTCACCGGCCCGACGACCCTACCGCAGCCCCCGCGGCCGCACCCGCCCCTGCACCCGCAGGGGAAGGCCGAGAATCCGCAGGAACCCCTCGGCGTCGGTCTGGTCGTAGGAGCCGCCCCCCTCCATCGACGCGATCGCCGCGTCGTAGAGGCTGGCAGCGCTCTGGCGGCTCTTCACCAGGATGTTGCCCTTGTAGAGATTGAGCTCCACCCGGCCCGCGACCGGCCTTTGCGCCTCGCGGATGAAGGCCAGCAGGGCGTCCATCTTCGCGCAATACCAGAAGCCGTAGTACACCATCTCGGCCACCTCGGGGGAGAGCCGGTCGCGCAGGTGCACGAGGTCGCGGTCGAGCGTCATCTGCTCGACCAGCCGGTGGGCCTCGTAGAGCAGCGTCATGCCGGGTGCCTCGTAGACGCCCCGGCTCTTCATCCCCACCAGCCGGTTCTCGACTATGTCGGTCCGCCCGATCCCGTTGCGGCCGCCGATCTCGTTGAGGGTGAGCACGATCTCGTGCGGCGGCAGCCGGCGGCCGTTGACCGCGACCGGCAGGCCCGCCTCGAAGTCGATGGCCACCGTCTCCGGCATATCGGGCGCGGCCTGCGGGGAAACCGTCATCCCGAACTCGACCAGGCCGAAGCCGTCGGTCGTGAGCTCCTCGAGCAGCCCCGCCTCGTAGCTCGTGTGCAGGCAGTTCTCGTCGGAGCTGTAGGGCTTCGACTTGGAGGCCTTGACCGGGATGCCGCGGGCGTCGCAGAACTCGATCAGTTCCTTGCGGCCCGGGAACCGCTCCCGAAAGGCGGCGATCCGCCAGGGAGCGAGCACCTGGATGCCGGGATCGAGCGCCTCGGCGGCCAGCTGGAAGCGGCACTGGTCGTTGCCCTTGCCGGTGGCCCCGTGGGCGAAGACGGTGCAGCCCTCCCGATGGGCGATCTCGACGCAGACCTTCGAGATCAGCGGCCGGGCGATCGAGGTGCCCAAGAGGTAGGTGCCCTCGTAGCGGGCCTGCCACTGCATCGTGGGAAAGGCGAAGTCGCGGCAGAGTTCCTCGCGGACGTCCACGAGCAGGGCCTCGACCGCCCCGCAGTCGCGGGCCTTCTTCAGGATCGCCGGCCGGTCCTCGCAGGGCTGCCCCAGATCGACGTACACCGCCACGACGTCGTAGCCCTGCTCGATCAGCCAGCCGAGGATCACCGACGTATCCAGCCCGCCGGAATAGGCGAGCACGCATTTCTTCTTCATGTGAGTTTCTTCCGATTTTGTTCCTGAGTTGGAGGGGTTGCCCGTGCCAATCGAGCGGCGTAGGAAACCGAGCGTAGCCAGGATGGCGAAGCGAGGTTTCCTCCGAGCGACCGGAGGGCAGGATGCCCATAGGGAGCGTCCGGCGAGATGGCACGGGCAACCCCGGCCCCTCCGTTCGACTTCCGAAAACCTCCGCTGTGTGTCACTCCAGATAGTGCCTCAAACCTCGTGCACGAGGGCCATATTGTGGCCGCCGGTCCCGAAACCGGAACCCGCCACCAGCAAAATCCGGTCGCCGCGCTGCAGCCGGCCCTCCCGCAGGCCCCAGCCGCAGACGTGCTCGAGCAGGGCCGCGGTGTCGTGCGAGGCGGTCCAGGCCAGCGGCGTGACGCCCCAATAGAGGGCCATCTGCCGCAAGGTGGCCGGATTGTCGGAGAGGCCGACCGTGGGCACGGCCCCGCGCCGCTTCGAGCGGGCGATGGCCGTGACGCCGGACCGGCTCGCCACGACGAACAGCTTGGCGTCGAGCTCGCCGGCGATCCGGCTGGCCCCGTCGACCACGGCCTGCGTGATGGGGTGCAGGCCGTCGACGAGGAACTCGGGCGACGGCAGGAACTCCTGCACCGGTACGCCGGCCGAGCCCTTCTCGGCCATGAACCGCCCCTCCATGTACCGCCAGCGGTCGGCGAGATACTGCCGCTCGGTCTCGCGGGCGATCCGCCGCATCATCTCGACCACCAGCCGGGGATGCTCGCCGATGGCCGTCTCGCCGGAGAGCATGCAGGCGTCGGCGCCGTCAAGAATGGCGTTGGCAACGTCGGTGGCCTCGGCCCGGGTCGGGCGGCGGGCATGCTGCATGCTGTCGAGCATCTGCGTGGCCACGATCACCGGCTTCTGGTACCGCTGGCAGGCGCGGATGATCCGCTTCTGCACCATCGGCATGCTGGCCACGTCGGTCTCGACGCCCAGATCGCCGCGGGCCACCATCACCGCGTCGGCCGCCTCGACGATCGACTCG
>JBJTAA010000298.1:0-4199 GCA_046090525.1 Planctomycetota bacterium | reverse complement strand
GCACACAGCGGGCAGCAGGCGTCGCGTCCGCAGATGCTGCCGGTGGCCGCCACCTGCCCCTGGCAGATCGGGCAGGCCACCACGAACAACGCATCGGCGTGCAGGTGCATCGTGGAGTCGCTCATCCGTCGCGGTCCGCCTCGCCCCGTCGGGCGGCATCCTCGCCGCCCTGCCGCCAGTTTCGCGCCGCCCAGCGATCGATCAACCCGGGGAGATGGCGGGCGAGAAAAGCGTATCCCTTGGCCTGCCAGCCCGGCACGATCTCCGGGCGGCGGCGTTCGAGTCCACCGAGGATCGCTCGGGCCGCCCGCTCGGGCGACATCCCCCGGCCGCGAGACCAGCGGGGTCGCCGGCCCCGGACGAGCGCCGTCCAAAACTCGGACTCGACCGGGCCGAGCGTGGCCAAGAGCACGTCGATCCCGTCCGCGGCGAGTTCCAGGCGGAGCGTGCCGGCGAGTGACCGCAGGCCGCTCTTGGCGGCGCAGTACTCACCGTGCAGCGGCAGCGGGTGCAGGCCGAGGATCGAGCCCACGAGCACGACGGCCGGATCGTGGCCCCGGGCGAGGTGCGGCAGCGACTCACGGACGAGTTCCGCGGGGGCGACGAGATCGACGGCGAGGATTTCCGCGAGCGTCTCGGCGCCCGCCGAGCAGAACGGGCCGATGGCACCGCTGCCTGCCGCCGCCACCACGAGGTCGATGCCGCCGAGCCGAGCGGCGGTCGTCGCGACCAGGTGGCGGCGAAACGCCGGATCGCAGATGTCGCCCGCGAGGAGCTCGATCGGTTCGTGCGCGCCGGCCGCCGGTTCGCCGCAGAGTTCCGCGAGCCGCTCCTGGCGCCGGGCGGTGGCCATGACCCGCGCCCCCGCGCGGGCCAGCGCGACCGCCACGGCCCTGCCCACGCCCGACGAGCCGCCGGTCACGAGCGCCCGGATGCCGGTGAGCCTGCGTCGGGCGGTCCGGCGGGCGGCTGGGCTGGCCATGGTCCTAGCCCGCGGCCGCGGGGCTGTCGGCCGGCAGGGCCTCGCCGTCGACCGGCAGGCCCGCCCGCTCCGATGCCTGGGCATGCGGCACCACCACCGCCTCGGCCGGGTCGATCCGCCCCAGGATCGCGGCCGGGATGCGGCAGTGCACGGTGACGCGATCGGCCGTGAACTGCCGGGAGAGCACCTCGCCGTGCCGCCCCAGCCAGGCGAGCAACCGGCCGTTGCCCGGGTCGGTCTCGACGTCGACGTCGCGGAAGTTGCGGCCCAGGCAGTCGCTCGCGGCCCTGGCCAAGGCCTCGAGGCCCGCGCCCGAACGGGCCGAGATCGGCACGGCGTGTGGATAGCGGGCCAGCAGCCGATCGCGGGCCGACGCATCGGCCAGACGGTCGATCTTGTTGAGCACGAGGATCGCGTCCTTGTCCTCCACGCCCAGTTCGGCCAGCACGCCGCGAACGGCCGCGATCTGCGCGTCGACCAGCGGGCTCGAGGCGTCGGCCACGTGCAGCAGCAGGTCGGCCTGGATCGTCTCCTCGAGCGTCGCCTTGAAGCTCGCGATCAGGCGGTGGGGCAGGTCGCGGATGAAGCCCACGGTGTCGCTCAGGAGCACGGGCCCCCAGCCGGGCAGCCGCCAGCGGCGGGTGCGGGTGTCGAGGGTGGCGAAGAGCTGGTCGGCGGCCAGTTCGTCCGCGCCGGTGAGCGCATTGAGCAGCGTACTCTTGCCGGCGTTGGTGTAGCCCACGAGCGACACGGTCATGTGGCCGCGGCGGGCCGCCACCTGCCGCTCGCGGCGGCCGTGGATCAGCGCCAGTTCGGTGCGGAGATCGTGGATCCGCTTCTCCACGAGCCGGCGGTCGACCTCGAGCTGTTTCTCGCCGGGCCCGCGCATGCCCACGCCCATCTTCAGCCGCGAGAGGTGGGTCCACATCCGCTTGAGCCGCGGGAGCGAGTACTCGAGCTGGGCGAGTTCCACGGCCAGGCGGGCCTCGTGGGTGCGGGCCCGGGCGGCGAAGATGTCGAGGATCACCTCCGAGCGGTCGAGCACCTTGACGCCCAGGGCCCGCTCGAGGTTGCGGGTCTGCGCCGGCGACAGGTCGTTGTCGAAGATCACCACGTCGGCGTCATGATGCGTTACGAGCCGCTCGAGTTCCGTCACCTTGCCCTTGCCGAGGTAGGTGGTCTGGTCGGGCGTCTCGCGGCGCTGCACGATCTCGGCCACGACCGCCGTGCCCGCGGTGGCCGCGAGCCCGGCCAGTTCCTCGAGGGGATGCGCGGGATCGACCGGCGGCTCCAGGAGCACGCCCACGAGGACGGCCCGCTCGGGCTCGCTGCCGGTGGCGCGGGGGTGGTCTCTCATTCGGGATCCTCGGCGGCCCGGTCGTCGCCTGCGGCCATCTGCAGACAACTCTCCCAGCGGCGGGTGTCGAGCAGGCCGTCGGCGACCGCATCCTTGACGGCGCAGTCGGCCTCGTGGTCGTGGGTGCAGTCGGGATACCGGCAGAGGTTCGCCAGCGGCCGCAGGTCGCGGAAGGCGGCGGGCACCTCGGCGGGCACCACCTCCCAGGGCTGGAACTGTCGCACGCCGGGCGTGTCGACGAACCAGCCACCGAAGCGGTTGGGGAGGAGCCGGGCGGTGGTCGTCGTGTGGCGGCCCTTCTGGTTGTCGCGGCTCACCTCACCGACCGGCAACGCGAGACCGGGGTCGAGCGCGTTGAGCAGGGATGACTTGCCGACGCCGCTCTGGCCCACCACCGCGGTCACGCGGCCGGCCAGTTCCGCCGCCAGCCGGTCGAGCCCCAGGCCGGTCGTCGCCGAGCAGAGCACGACCGGGTAGCCGAGTCGGGCGAAGACACCCGCCAGGGGCACGAGCGACGCGATCGGCACGAGGTCGACCTTGTTGATGCAGACCAGCGGCCGGATGCCGGCCAACTCCGCCGCCACGAGCAGTCGATCGACGAGTCCGGGCTTGAGGTCGGGCAGGGCCGCGCTGCCGACGATCACGACCTGATCGACGTTGGCGACGATCACATGGCGGCGGCCGCGACTGTCGCGGGAGAGCGACGTCCGCCGCGGTTCGATCGCCTCGATCGTGCCCTCGGCCCCGTCTCCCGCAGCCCGCACCCAGTCGCCGGCGGCCAATGGATGCCGCTGATCGGTGACCATCGTGCGCAGCACCCGCCGCAGCGTGCACCGCACGAGGCGGCCGTCTTCCGCCTGCACGAGGCTCTCGAGGCCGTGGACGTGGAGGACGAGGCCCCGCCAGGAGCCGGCCGCCAGCGGAGCCACCGCCAGCCCATCGACCCGGCCGGGAGCGACGTCATCGACGACCACCGTCCGCTTGCGGGTGAGGTCGCCTTTGCCCGAGATCCGCTCGCTGGCCGCCTCGTCGGCGAGGGCCTCGAGATCGGCCCCCACCGCCCGCGTCAGGTCACCGCCGCGCTGCCTTCCCGACCGATTCTTGCGAAAGTCGATGCGGAGTTTGCGGGGACGCGGCATGAAGGAAGTCTATGCGGCGGCGGCTCGGCGGGGCGAATGGCACGGCCCCGATCCCCGGGCGACGCGGCCGCCCGGCATGTCAGAGCTCCGGTCGCCGGGAGCGGCCCGAAGCCGGCCGCTGGCCGCCCCGCGGCTTCACTTCGAGGCCCGCCGACTCGAGCAGCGAGCGGCCGAACACGCTCTCCAGTTCCGACTTCTCGGCGACCGGGGCCTGGCCGCCGAGCCTGAGCGGATCGAACACGACCTCGTATTCGTGTTTGGCGATCGACAGCTTGTCGCCCGGCCGCAGTCGCTGCTCGGTGACGCGGGCGCCGTTCACTTTCACGCCGTTGCTGCTGCGGAGGTCCTTGACGGTCCAGTAGCCGTCCTGGAGCGTGAGCTCGCAGTGGTGGCCGGAGACATTCGGAAACCGCAGCACGATGTCGGCGGTCTCCCTCCGGCCCACGAGGAGCGTGGGCTTGAGGAGCGGGATCGGATCGCCGCCGCCGAGGGGAATGAGTTCGCCGTACATCGAAGCCTTGCCGTCCGAAGCCCTGCAGGAATTGCCCGAAAATCGAAGGTACGCCGGGCCTCCGAGGCGGTCAAGCAACCAGCCGCGGCACGCCGGGCCGGCTGGCGCGGTAGAATCGGAGGCCCGGCGTACCTTCGATTTTCGGGCAATTCCTGCAGGGCTTCGGACGGCAAGGCTTCGATGTACGGCGAACTCATTCCCCTCGGCGGC
>JBJTAA010000297.1:0-2842 GCA_046090525.1 Planctomycetota bacterium | reverse complement strand
GGATGAAGCGCAGCTTCTCCTGAGCATCCATGTCGGTGGGGTCGCAGGTGGCGATCCGCAGCGCGCTGCCCACCTCGGCCAGGGGGAAGATCGTGTTCTCCCGGGCCACGCTCTCCGGGAGCAGGCCGACCACGTCGTCCGACACGTCCATCGAGGACAAGTCGACGAACTTCAGGCGGTAGGCCTTGGCGAGGGCCTTCATCACCTTCGTGCCCGACGCGTAGCCGAGCCTGACCACCTCGTCCTGCACCTTCTTGCCCGACGACTGGGCGATGCGCGTCGCCTCCGCGAGCTGCTCGGCGGAGACGATGCCCTCGGAGACGAGAAGGGTGGAAAAGGCGTCCATCGGCTGCGGAGGCGGTGTCGGGGAGAAGGGAGGTCGGGGTCGCGGGGCGGGATCAGCCGGCGGGCTCGAGGAAGGTGTCGGAATGCTCGTAGCCGGGGGCGCAGGTGCAGAGAAAGACGAGTTCGTCGGGGCCCGTGTTGCGGATCGTGTGCCGCACGCCGGGCGGGATCGCGATCGCGTCGCCCGGGCCCACGGGCCGCGTCTCGTCGCCGAGCGTCATGTCGGCCGTGCCCGAGAGGATGTAGTAGATCTCCTCCGTCACGGCGTGGTGGTGAGGCGTGGTGGCACAGCCGGGCCCCAATCGGGCCTCGGCCAGGCTCTGCTGGCGGATGCAGGAGTTGCGGTGCGCCATGAGCTCCCGGATCGTCGAGCCGTCCACGGTGGTGAAGGGCGGGGCATCCGCCCGGTTGACGATGTCCATGGACCTGCCGGCCGCTCGAAAACGCATTCTCACCTCGCCGCCGGGCCACCCCGCCGGCACGGGCCCGCCGCCCCTGGGACGACGTCACCCACCTTCATGAGGATACCAGACGCCCGTGAATGTGCAGGACGGCGGGGGCGAGCGCCCGATGTTCCCACATGGCGACAGCGGGCAGGGCGTTGGGATCGAAGGCCGTGTCTGACTCGACCACCATCACGCTGCCGGCCGGCGCCCGCTCGAGGATCGCGGCCACGAGCCCCCTCAGATCAGTGGGTCGTTCCGCGAATAGGCTCCAGGGCGGCGACACGAAGGCCAGCCAGGGATGGTCTGTGGGCAGGTCGGGCATCCGCCGCGGCCAGGTGAGCACGTCGCCGGGACGAATGTCGCACCGCTCGGCGATCCCGAGTTCGGCCGCGGACCGCCGGATCGCGTCGGCCGTGGGGAAGTGACGCTCCGCGAACACCGCCCGCGCCGCACCCCGGCTCAGCGCCTCGAAGCCGAGCGCTCCCGTGCCGGCGAACAGGTCGAGCGCCACGGCCCCCTTGACGCGGTCGCCGAGCAGGTCGAAGAGCACCTCGCGGACGCGGTCCTTCATCGGCCGCGTCGGGCCGCCCGGCACGTGGGCCAGCCGCCGGCCGCGCAAGGTGCCCCCGATGATGCGGGGCGGCTGCGCGGCCTCGGCAGGAGCGGGGTGTGGGGATGGGCGCCGGGTCATGGGGCCATCATAGACCGGGAGTTTCAGTCACGCCCCAGGAGTCCGGTCACGCTCCAGGAGCCCGGTCACGCCGTGACCGGATCACGCTTGGCGTGGCGTCGACGCTGACGCTGCATCAACTCTGACCCGGTTCCGGCGGAACCGGGCTCCAGGGCGGAACCGGGCTCCAGGGCGGAACCGGGCTCTTGGGCCCGTTGTCGGGCTTGACGTAGAGCGTGTACTCCCACGGCTCGAGGCCGGCTTTGCGCGGATTGGCGACGATGTAGCGACGAATCCGCTCGAAACTTTCCGGCGACCGCACCAGCCGATCCCAACTCTCCGTCTGCCAAAACGCGCCCCGCCGGCGCAGCAACGCATTGATCTTCGTCGCCGAGAACTGCTTCCACGACCGGCACTGCCGGGCCAACGATCCGCGCCCGGGAAGCCCCACGAGCACGTGCACGTGATTGGGCATCACGACGAAGGCTTCGATCCCATACCGCTGGCCGTCGAACCACAACAACGCCTCCACGACGACCGACCGAATCGGCGGCGATCGCAGGTGACAACGCCCGTGCCCGCGATCGAGGTGGCGCTGCCAGACGCTCGTGAAGCGGGCCGCGAAACGCCGCCGCTCGGCGGGAGCCAGCGCCGCCAGCCGGGCTCGCCAATCGGGCCCGGTCGGATCGATGCCGTGACCGAGCAGCCAGCGATCACGCTCTTCGCGACACGCCTCCCGGGCAGCCTGGGGTAGCGAGTCGGCCGCGTGGAATGTGATGAAGTAGTAGCTGCCGGCTTGCTCCCAGTGCGGCAGGCGGCCGCTGGTAATGGCCACGTCGGCGGCAGCGTCGAAGAGGTTGTAGCTCATGGCGGATCGATGTGGCGGGAGGAGTTGTCGCAGAAGCGGGTGGCTACTCATCTCAACGAGAGCGATGCGATCGAGGGGCAAAAAAAACGGTGGACCGGCCTCTGGAGCCCGGTCGCGGCCCTGGAGTCCGGTCACGGCCCTGGAGTCCGGTCACGCCGTGACCGGATCATGCTTGGTGTGGCGTCGACGCTGACGCGGCGTCAGCTCTGACCGGTTCCGGCGGAACCGGGCTCCTGGAGTCACGCCGTGACCGGATCACACTTGGTGTGGCGTCGACGCTGACGCGGTGTCAGCTCTGACCGGTTCCGGCGGAACCGGGCTCCTGGGGTCACGCCGTGACCGGATCATGCTTGGTGTGGCGTCGACGCTGACCTGGCGTCAGTTCTGACCCGGTTCCGGCGGAACCGGGCTCCTGGGGTCACGCCGTGACCGGATCATGCTTGGTGTGGCGTCGACTCTGACGCGGCGTCGGCTCTGACCGGTTCCGGCGGAACCGGGATCAAGAAGTCAAGT
>JBJTAA010000296.1:0-3005 GCA_046090525.1 Planctomycetota bacterium | reverse complement strand
CGTGGGATCCGCGGCAGCGAGCCGCCGCCGGCTCGTGATTTCGACGGCGTGGGATTCCCCGGCGCCATCGGGCCGGCGCACCCGGCCGGTGAGCCCCTGCCCCGGCCGCTCGGCGAGCTCCTCGACCTCGCAGAGTTCGAGCGACCGTTCCGCGGCCGCCTGCACGACGGCCGCGGCGAGCGGGTGCTTGGAGTAGGCCTCGAGGCTCGCGGCCAGTTCCAGGACCTGCTCGGCCGCCAGGTCGCCCACCGGGATCACCTCGGTGAGCGTGGGTTCGCCGTAGGTGAGCGTGCCGGTCTTGTCGAAGATCGCGGTCCGGCAGGTGTCGAGCCGCTCGAGGATGGCGGGGTCGCGGATCACGATGCCCCGCTTGGCCGCCAGCGACACCGCGCCGATGATCGCCACCGGAATCGCGATCAACAGCGGACAGGGCGTGGCCACCACGAGCACGGCGAGAAACCGCACGGGCTCGCCGCTGGCCCACCAGGCCGCGGCCGCCACGGCGAGCGCCAGCGGGGTGTAGAAGGCGCCCAGTGAATCGGCCAGGCGGCGGAGCCGCGGCCGACGTTCTTCGCTGGCCCCGAGCACGGCCATGATCTTGGCATAGCGGCTGTCGGCGGCGACGCGGTCGGCGCGGATCTCGAGCGCCGCCTCGCCGTTGATCGAGCCCGAGAGCACGGTCGAGCCCGGAGCCTTGCCGATCCGGTAGGGCTCGCCCGTGAGGTAGCTTTCGTCCATCGAGCCCCGGCCCGAGACGACCGTGCCGTCGACGGGGCAGATCTCGTGGGGCAGGACCACGACCACGTCGCCCACGCGAACCTCCCCCAGGGGCACGTCCGCCGGCAGGCCGCCGGTCTTGCGGTGGGCCAGGGAGGGCATCCGCCGAGCGAGCGCCGCGAGCACGTCGCCCGCGCGGCTCACGGCCCGGCTCTCGAGGGCCTCGCCGCCGGAGAGCATCAGGACCACGAGCACGCCGGCCACGTACTCGCCGAGGATCATGCTCGTCACGATCGAGACCCCGGCGAGCAGGTCCGAGCCGAAGGTGCCGGTGAAGAGCTTGACCGCAAGATCGCCCACCAGCGGGATGCCGCCGACGATCAGCATCACCACCAGCGGCAGTTCGGCGAGCGTGAGCCCGCGGCCGGGAAACCAGCGGCTCGGGTCGAGCGGCCCGAGCGACACGGGCAGGTCGCCGCGGCCCGACCAGCGGAGCAGGGCCCAGGCGGCCAGGGCCAGGATCGCCCCGGCCGCGATCACTTCGTTGATCGGCAGCTGCCGCGGGCGGGTTCTGGGGGGCGCCATAAATCGTGTCCGCGGGGGCCGCCGGGGGCGGGCTCGGGAAATCAGCTGTGCATCCGCGGCAGCGGGTCGCCGCGCTCGATGATCGTGGCCTCGGCGGCGGCCAGTTCCTTGATCCGCTCGCGGACGGTCTCCTCCGGGGCGAAGCCGGCGGCCAGCCGCACGTAGGTGGAGTGGTGCCGCGCCTCCGACTCGAAGAGCCCGCGGTAGAAGTCGCGCAGGTCCGGATCCTCGACGTGCTCGCCCAGGAGTGCAAACCGCTCGCAGCTGCGGGCCTCGATCAGGCCGGCGACGAGCAGCCGGTCGACGGCCCGGCCGGGCTCCGGTTTGCGGATCAGTTCGTGGAGCCGCGGTCCGTAGGAGCTCGGAGAAAGCTTGCGAAACGGGATGCCCCGGCGGTCGAGCAGGTCGAGCACCATCCGGAAGTGCTCGAGTTCTTCGTTCACGATCTCCGTCATCGCCCGCGCGAGATCCGTGTGATCGACGTAGGAAAAGAGCAGATTCATCGCCACGCCGGCCGCCTTCTTCTCGCAGTGGGCATGGTCGACGAGCACCTCCTCGAGGTGGGCGTCGACCTGGGCGAGCCAGCGGGCGGTGGATGCGGATTGCAGGCTGAGCATGGAGACCCAAGTCGGGGCGGGCCCGGGCGGCCGGTTGCGGGCCGCTCGCGATCGGGGCCATCATATCGCCTGCGGCGGACCGTCCGCCCGACTCCCTGGAGGCGGCCGTTGGCCGCGAGCCCATGATCGCCTTCGACCGGCCCGCCGCCGGCAAGCCACCCGAGCGAAACGTGCTCGGGGAGCCGCTCGCCAGTTGTTCCCGGGCGCCGCTCACGGGTTTCTTCCGCGACGGCTGCTGCCGCACCGGGCCCGACGACATCGGCGTGCACACCGTCTGCGCGGTGATGACGAAGGAGTTTCTGGAGTTCACCGTGGCGGCCGGCAACGATCTGGTCACGCCGCAACCGCAGTGGGGCTTTCCGGGGCTCGTCGCGGGCGACCGCTGGTGCCTGTGCGCCGCCCGGTGGCTCGAGGCGGCGAAGGCCGGCAAGGCGCCGCCGGTCGTGCTCGAAGCCACGCATGAGAAGTCGCTCGCGATCGTGCCGCGAGAGCTGCTCGAGCGGCATGCGGTGAAGCCCGCGTGAGCGGCTGGGTGCTCCCCGCCGCGGTCGCGGCCGTGGCCGCGCTCTACGCCGCGGTCGGCCATGCCGGGGCCACCGGCTACATCGCGGTGATGGGTCTCCTCGGCCTGGCGCCGGAGGTGATCCGACCGACGGCGCTCGTGCTCAATCTCGTCGTCGCGACGATCGGCACGGTGCAGTTCGTGCGGGCGGGCCACTTTCGCCGCGACCTGTTCGTGCCCCTGGCTGCGGTGAGCGTGCCGGCCGCGGCACTCGGGGGCTTCCTGAGCCTGCCGACGGCCGCCTTCGAGGCGATCCTCGGCCTCGTGCTCGCCGTGTCGGCCGTGCGGCTCGGCGGCGAGGCGGTTTGGTCGCGAGCCGCCGGTCGTCATCGTGAGGATCCGCCGCCAGTGCGCCGGCTGACGCCGTCGCTGCTTGCGGCCATGGGCGCGGGGCTCGGCCTCGCCTCGGGGCTCACCGGCGTCGGCGGCGGCGTCTTCCTCACGCCGCTCTTGCTCGCGCTCGGCGTGGCGACCACGCGGCAGGTGGCGGCCGTGTCGGTCGTGTTCATCCTCGTGAACTCCGC
>JBJTAA010000295.1:0-2886 GCA_046090525.1 Planctomycetota bacterium | reverse complement strand
CGCCGGCCGCGGCGGCGTTGCGGGCGACCCCCAGCAGGGCCTTGTGGGTCTTGGCGAAGGTCGCCCGGTCCCGCACGCCGGCCACGACCGCGACGTTCGGCAACAATCCCCCGGGGGCCGGAACGGAAAGCACCGTCCAATCCGGGCCGAGCGGCTTCAGGAGATGCTTGTCGATGTCGAACCCGGCCACGGCGCGGATCTGTTCGAGTTGCGCCCGAAGCGTGGCGGCAGCCTGCGGCTCCGTCGCCTCGACGATGCCGAGCACCGTGGCGAGCGTCGCGGAGAGATCGAGCGACCAGGCCTGGGCGATCGTGGCGTCGGCCGGAATCCGGGCGAGCTGCTTGGGGCCGATGCCGGTGGCCGGCGGTGCGAAGAAGCCCGCGGGCGGGCCGTCGAAGCCCAGGAAGATGCTCGACGCGACGCCCTCGGCGGTCATGCCGCTGACGGCGGCGACCGTTTCCAGCGCGCCGAGGCCGGAGGCCTCGAGGAAGGCCAGCAGCTGGTCGCGGTCGGGAGCCGGGAGGCTGGTCGCGATTCGCAGCGCCTCGCCGGCGTTGAAGAAGGTGAGCGTGCTCGGGCGCTCGAGCGGCAGCCGCTTTGCGATCGCCGCCTTCCAGGCCGGCGGCTTGCGGTCGGCGTCGCCCATCCGGGCGACCAGCGACTCCAGTGCCCCCGGCCCCACCGTCAGCACGAACGAGCCGTCATTGATTCCCCAGGAGAGCGCGTCCACCGGACCTTCCTCCGCCACCGCTCGCTGCCAGGATCGACCCCCGACGTCCACGGCCTCGAACCGCAGCGGCAGCAAGCCGGCGAGCCACGTGGCCGCCTTCTCGAGCGCGGCGTTGCGGTCGCCGACCCGAATCACGAGTGAGGCGACGAGCTGCGGCGGCCCCTCGGGCGACGGCGGCTGAAACTGCTCCACGCTCAGGGCCAGCGGCCGGGTCAGCGCCGCCTCGAGCAGCGTCGTGATGGCCTCGGCCTCGTCCGGGCCGGCTGGCGAACCCTGGCGGATGAGCCCCGCCACCTGGTCGGCGACCTTGCCGAGGAACTCCTGCATCTCCGGATCGGCGAGCATCCGCTCGGTGAGGTTCTTGGCATCGGCCCCGGGGGCGGCGAGCCCGGCCGTTTCCAGATGGAAGAGACACTGGTCGGGCACCGCCCGAGCGATCACGGGGTCGGGCCGCAGCGGCGGCGTGGAGAGCGGCAGCCCGCCGGCCCCGCCGAGCGACAGCAGGACGATGAGCAGCGTCACGAGTTCCGTGGGGCCGATGCCGGGCATGGAAATTGCCTCCTCGAGGGACGTGGTGCAGCGACGCGCCTCCCCACCCGCGGAATGCGTGCAGCAGGCTCCTACGGAGGAAGGCGAGGGCCGAGCCGGGAACCGGACGCGGGCTCCGGAATCCGGGCACCGGCCGCCGGCACGACGTCAGCTGCCGGCCGCGCCGGGCCGCCCCGCGGGACGTGCCCCACGCGGGATCCGGTGCAGCGACGCGACTCCCCGTCTGCGGGAGGCGTGCGGTAGGCTACTGCCCGGGGAGGCGAAAGCCACCTCGTCGACCGAAACGTGAGGCTCTGATTTCATGGCGGGTGCTGGACGTCGCCTGGCCGTGGGTTCGCTGCTCCTCGCGGGGCTCATGGCACTGTCCGCCCGGGCGGATTGGCCGCACTGGCGGGGCGACGACGGGAACGGCGTCTCGCTCACGGCCAGGCCGCCGGTCGAGTTCGGCCCCGACCGCAAGCTTCGCTGGAAGGCCGAGATCCCGGGCCGCGGCTCGTCGTCACCGGTGGTGGTGGGCGACCGGGTGTTCGTGACCACGGCGGTGCCGATCGCGGGCGAGCCGGGTCTGCTCGACTTCCGACTCCTGTGCCTTGACCGTGCGACGGGCCGGGAGGCCTGGTCGCGGTCGTGCGTCAAGGGCATGCCCCACGAGGGCACCCACGAGACCAACGGCTTCGCGTCGGCCTCGCCGTGCACCGACGGCGAGCGGGTCTACGCCCACTTCGGCTCCCGCGGTCTGCACTGCTTCACGGTGACCGGGGAGCCCGTCTGGAGCCGCGACTTCGGCGACATGACCGTCCGCCACGGATTCGGGGAGGGCTCGTCGCCGACGCTGGCCGGCGAACTGATCCTCGTGCCCTGGGATCACGAGGGGCCCTCGATGCTCTTCGCCCTCGACAAGCGGACGGGCAAGACGGTCTGGGAGACGCCCCGCGACGAGCCCACCTGCTGGGCCACGCCGCTCGTCGCCACCGACGCCGGAGGCACGGCCCAGGTCGTGATGAACGGCGAGCACGCCGCCCGCGGCTACGACCTGACAACGGGTCGGGAACTCTGGCGCTGCGGCGGCCAGACCGTCAGGCCCTGCGCGTCGGCCGTGGCCGCGGACGGTCGGGCGTACATCGGGAGCGGCTTTCGCGGCGCGTTTCTCGGCGCCTTCGACATGGCGGGCCGGGGCGACCTCGGCGGCGGCCCGCACGTGCTCTGGACGAAGCAGTCGGGAACGCCAGACGTCGCCTCTCCCCTGCTCTCCGCCGGCCGGCTCTTCTACTACAAGGAGAAGACGGGGCTGCTGACGTGCGTGGATGTGGCGTCGGGCGTTCCCCACTACGAGACCCAGCGGATTCCCGGCGTGGCCCGCACCTACGCCTCGCCCGTGGCAGGGGGTGGGCATGTGTATCTCACCGACACAGCGGCCGGATCACGGTGATCGAGGACGCCCCCAAGCTCACGGTGGTCGCCGAGAACGACGTCGGCGAGGGCGTCGACGCCACGCCGGCCCCGGCGGGCGATTCGCTCTTCGTCCGCGGCGAGCGGCACCTGTTCCGGTTCGCCACGGAATGACCGCGCGTCAGTCGGACGCACGACTTCCCGCGTGATCCCGACCA
>JBJTAA010000294.1:0-10527 GCA_046090525.1 Planctomycetota bacterium | reverse complement strand
TTCGGCAACACGGTGCAGCTGTTCTTCCTGATGAACGCCAAGAGCGGCCTCTGCCCCGAGGACTGCGGCTACTGCTCGCAGTCGAAGGTATCGGAGGCCGAGATCCCGCGCTACAACCTGCTCTCGGCCCCCAAGCTCATGGAGGCGGCCCGGCTGGCGGCCGAGCAGCAGTCGAAGACGTTCTGCATCGTGATCTCCGCCCGGGGGCCGACCGAGCGGGAGATCGACTTCGTCTGCGACATCGCTCCGAAGATCAAGGCGGAGCACGGGCTCAACATCTGCGCCTGCCTCGGCCTGCTCACGCCGGACCAGGCCCGGCGGCTCGCCGCCGCCGGCGTCGACAAGGTGAACCACAACCTCAACACGAGCGAGCGGTATTACGGCGAGATCTGCTCCACCCACACCTATGCCGACCGCATCGCGACGCTGGCCGCCTGCCGCGAGGCGGGGCTGGCGCTGTGCAGCGGCGGCATCATGGGCATGGGTGAGTCGCCCGACGATCTCGTGGCCATGGCCTTCGAGCTGCGGGAACTGCGGGTGGAGTCGATCCCGCTCAACTTCCTCAATGCCATCGACGGCACGCCGCTCCAGGGCGTCGACCGGCTCAATCCACGGGACTGCCTGCGGGGCCTGGCGATGATGCGGCTGGTGAACCCGACGGCCGAGATCCGCATCGCCGGCGGCCGGGAGCTCCACCTCGGCAGCCTCCAGGCCCTCGGCCTGTACGCCGCCAACTCGATGTTCGTCGGCGACTACCTGACCACCAAGGGCCAGCTGCCCGAGGCCGACTACCGGATGATCGAGGACCTCGGGTTCACGATCACGCGGGGCGCCGAGGCGGCCGAGCCCGTGCCGATGATGGGGTGAGCCGCGGGCAGCCGGGTGGCTGGACGGATCCTGTCGCGGCGTGACCGGAATCCAGGAGCCCGGTTCCTCCGGAACCGGGTCGGCGGCGGCGCGACCCTCGGCGTGATCCGGTCACGGCGTGACCGGACTCCTGGGGCCGAAACCGGGCCACCGACCGGTCCGCTCACGCCTCGCCGAGGCTCATCAAGAGTTCGGCCATCTCGCCGGCGGCATGGGCGTTGCCCTGGCCGCGGGCCGCCTCGATGCCTTCGCGCAGCGCCCGCCGGGCATCCTCGAGGTGACCGCGGGCCGCCAGGAACTGGCCGGCCATCTGCAGGGCCGGCACATAGGGGGGCGAGCCGCGGCCGAGATCCTCGAGGATCTCGAGACAGGCCTGCCACTCGCCGGCCGACTCCAGTTCCAGGGCCAGGCTGTAGCGGAGGAACACGTCGCCGGGTTCATCCCGCAAGAGGGCCTCGATCTTCTCGCGACGCGATTGGCTCATGGTTGTGCTCCGGGCGAGGTGGGTGGGAGATCGATCCAGCCGACGGTTTGCCGACCGTCACCGTGCACGACGGCGATCCTGCGGCTCGACAGGCAGGCGAGATCCGCGGGCGCGGCGAAGGCCGACACGAGTTGGGGTTGAACCGTCTGCCGGCCCGCCGCCACCGCCGCGTCGAGCCGCCAGACACCCGCCCGGCCCGTGGCGTCAGTGGCGGCCGCCCAGAGCGTGCCGTCGCCCCGGTTGAAGTCGAGCCCGACCGTGCCGCGGATGCCGGCGCCCAGCCGCAGCAGTTCGCGGCCGGCGTGGTCGTAGAAGGCGAGCTCGTCGTCGTCGGGCCGCTCCGGCGAGCGTTCGGGGCGCAGGGCGAGCACGAGCTCGTCGTCCGGGCTGACCGCGGCCGCAACCGGCCGTGCGCCGCCTGCCGGCACCGGACAGGAGCGGTCGGAGAGCGGGCCCACGCGCACCCCCGCCACCGCCGCCCGCAGCACCGGCGGCAACGGCGGCGGCAGCCCCGTCACGGCCAGCCAGCCGCGGGCGTGGCTGACGACCAGATCGACCGCCGGTGCCGGCCCGCTTGCGCGGCCGATCGCGATGGCCTGGAGCGGTTCCGCCGCGTCCACCGGGCCGTCGGGCCGCGTGCGAAACGTCCGCAGCGACCACTCGTCACCCAGGCGACAGACGGCCGCCACCACCTCGCCGGGCAGGCAGCCCACCGCGACGAACTCGGGGCTGCTCGGGCCGGCCGGCCCCACGAGATCGCGGCTCGACTCGGGGCTCTCGCCGTCGCAGCCCACGATCACCCGCCGCTGGGCGTCGAGGCGGCACAGCGTCTGGCCGTTCGCGCTCGCGGCAAGCCGGCCGTCGCCGGCCGCCGGGGTGGTGGCCAGGCACGCGGCCACGAGACCGGCGACCGAGAGCCCGGCCAACCGTTGACCACGCTGCGGTGACCGCATGGCGTCACCCGCCGACCGCCGGCAGACCGTGGGCGGCCTCCCAGGCCGCGATGGCGTCAGTGTGCCGCAGTGACAGGGCGATATCGTCGAGCCCCTCGAGCAGGCATTGCCGCCGGAACGGATCGACCTGGAACGAGGCCGTGAAGCCGTGGTCGTCGGTGACCTTCCCTGCGCGGAGGTCGACGTGCAGCCGGTAGCCATGACCGGCCGCCGCCGCGGCATCGGCCCGCTTGAAGAGTTCGTCGACCTCGCCCTCGGTGAGGCGGATCGGCAGCATCCCGTTCTGGAAGCAGTTGTTGAAGAAGATGTCGGCGAAGGTGGGGGCGATCACGGCCCGGAACCCGTAGTCGGCCAGCGCCCAGGGGGCGTGCTCCCGGCTCGAGCCGCAGCCGAAGTTGCGGCGGGCCAGGAGGATCGTGGCGCCCGCCGCCGCCGGCCGGTTGAGCGCGAAGGCCGGATCGGGAGCGCCGTCGGGCAGGAACCGCCAGTCGAAGAACAGGAACTGGCCGAAGCCGGTCCGCTCGATCCGCTTGAGAAACTGCTTGGGGATGATCTGGTCGGTATCAACGTTGGCCCGGTCGAGCGGCGCGACGATCCCCGAGTGGCTCGTGAACGGCTCCATGCCTAGCGATACTCCCAGCCCCGGATGTCGGTGAAGTGCCCGCGGACGGCCGCGGCGGCCGCCATGGCGGGCGAGACGAGGTGGGTCCGCCCCCCCTTGCCCTGCCGGCCCTCGAAGTTGCGGTTGCTGGTGGAGGCACACCGCTCGCCCGGGGCGAGCGTGTCGGGATTCATGCCCAGGCACATGCTGCAGCCGGCCTCCCGCCACTCGAAGCCCGCCTCGGTGAACACCCGGTGGAGCCCCTCCTGCTCGGCCTGGTGCTTCACGCGGCCGCTGCCGGGCACCACCATCGCCCGCACGGTCGGCGCCACCCGGTAGCCGCGGACGACGCTCGCCGCCGCCCGCAGGTCCTCGATGCGGCTGTTGGTGCACGAGCCGATGAACACGCGGTCGAGCGGGATGGACGTGATCGGCGTGCCGCCGGTGAGCCCCATGTAGGCGAGGGCCCGCTCCGCGCTCGAGCGGTCGTTCGGGTCGGCGAAGGCGGAGGGATCGGGCACGCGGGCATCGACGCCGACCACCTGGGCGGGATTCGTGCCCCACGTCACCTGCGGCACCACTTCGGCCGCCGAAAAGATCTCGACGCGGTCGTACGCGGCCCCGGGATCGCTCGGCAGCTTCTCCCAGGCGGCCACGGCCCGCTCGAAATCCTTGGGCGCGTAGTCGCGGCCACGGAGGTAGTCGAAGGTGGTGGCGTCGGGGGCGATCATGCCGGCCCGTGCACCGGCCTCGATCGACATGTTGCAGACGGTCATCCGCTCGGCCATCCCCAGGCCGCGGATGCACTCGCCGGTGTACTCGAGCACGTAGCCCGTGCCCCCCTCGGTGGAGAGCCGCCCGATCAGGTGCAGCACCAGGTCCTTCGCGGTCACGCCGGCGGGCAGGCGGCCAGTCACGCGGATCTCGAACGACTTGGGCTTCGCCTGCCGCAGCGTCTGCGTGGCCAGCACGTGCTCGACCTCGCTCGTGCCGATGCCGAAGGCGAGCGCCCCCAGGGCGCCGTGCGTGGCGGTGTGGCTGTCGCCGCAGACGATCGTCATGCCCGGCTGGGTGATGCCGAGCTCCGGGCCGATCACGTGCACGATGCCCTGGTCCTTGTCGCCCAGGTCGAAGAGCTTCACGCCGAACTCGCGGCAGTTGGCCCGCAGCGTGTCGATCTGCTGCTTCGAAATCGGATCGGCGATCGGCAGCCGCCGGTCGGTGGTGGGGACGTTGTGGTCGGGCGTGGCGAAGGTCGCCTCGGGCCGACGGACGCGGCGGCCGGCGAGCCGCAGCCCCTCGAAGGCCTGCGGGCTCGTCACCTCGTGCACGAGATGCCGGTCGATGTAGAGCAGCGGAATCTCGCCCGGCGGCGAGCAGACGACGTGGTCGTCCCAGATCTTGTCGAGGAGCGTACGGGCGGCCATGAGGGTGGGCGGGCGCGGTCGGGGACTCGGGTTTCCCGCGATAATAGCAGGATTTTCCCCGGCGGCGATGGCCGGGTGACGCCCCGGCGTGGGAAGCGTCGCCGGCGGCCTCAGCCGGCCCGCTTGCCGACCGTGCGGGCCGCGAGCTCGTCGATGCGGGATCGCGGCAGCACCGTCCAGGCCGCTCCGGCCGTCCGCTCCACGAGCACGGTCGTGGTCGGCGTCAGCAGCCGCTGGAGGAAGAACCAGGCCCGCTCCAGGTGCCGCTCGTCGTTGTCCGCGGAGATGAGGACGAGGTCGAACTTGCCCAACTGGTTGCAGAGCCTGGCCAGCGACGTGTCGGCATTGCCCGGCACGAGCCGCACGCGGCCCAGGCCGCCCAGCCGCCGATGGGCCTCCTTGAGCGACACGCCCGGCGGGTCGCCCACCCCGCGCCCCTCGAACCGATCGAGCCCTACGTAGGTCACCTCGCCGCCACCGCGGGCGGCGGCCCGCAGCAGCCGCTCGGTCCGCACGAGTGTGCCGAGGCCGATCTCGAGGATTCGTTGCGGGGCGTGCCTGAGGACGTGGCGGTGGACGGTCCGCTCGCCGGCGGGCTTCGAGAGACGCCCCAGCCAAACCGCGCCGAGCCAGCCGATCGCCGCCATGGATGCCCCCCGCCACGATGCCCCGCGGTGGCCGACCGATTCCGGCGCGGCACCCCGCGTCGAGGAGATCGGCAGCGGGCCGCGGCCGACTCAAGCCGCCGCGCGCCGCCCCGCAGACCTTGCCGGATCGCGGCGGCCGGACGCCGCAGCCGGCGGGCGTTCGCCGGGTGACAAGCGCCTACCGCGGCCCGCGGACCCGCTCCACCGCCTCGGAGGCGGCTGCCCGCACCGCCCGGGCCGGGTCTTCCTCGGCGAGCAACTCGAGCAGCGGCAACGCCGATCCGGCCGCTGCACCGATCTCGCCGAGCGCCACCGCCGCCTCCAGCCGCACCAACTCCTGCTCATCCTTGAGCGCCTGCCGCAGCTTCGGCACGGCCGCGTCGAACAGCGTGGCGTCGTCGGGCTTGAGCTTGAGCGCGGCCCAGACGGCCACGGTGGCCAGCAGGTCGTCGTCCGATTCGGCGAGCTTCCGCAAGAGCGGCTCGGCCGCGGCCGCCTGCGGCCCGATCCGGCCCAGCCCGTAGGCGGCCGTGTACCGCACCGGCGGTGGCACCGATTCGTCGGCCAGCAGCTTCTCGAGCGCGGGAGCCGCCGACACGGCCTCCGGGCCGAGCGCCGCGATCGCCATCGCGGAGTCCGACCGGTAGACCGGATCCTGGTCGGCGAGCCCGGCGATCATCTCGGCGAGGGCCGGCTTCGCGACCGGCCCCAACTCGGCGAGGATCTCCATCGCGTCGTTCCGTGCCGCGGGCGTCGCGAGCTGCTCGCGCAGCGCATCGACCGCGTCGGCACCGAGGCGAATGAGCGCGCCGCCGGCCGCCAGGCCGACCGCGGGCACGGGATCGACGAGCAGGCCCGCGAACCGTGCGGCCAACTTCCTGCGGCCCGCCTCGTCGAGCGCATCGGCCAGCCCCGAGAGGCCGTCCACGGCCGCCTGCCGCATCGCGGGAGCCTCGTCGGCCAACTCGGCTTCCAGCCGCTCGACCGCCTTGTCTCGCAGCGACGCGTCGTCGGGATGGATTCGGGCCCGGGACCAGGTGGCGATCGTCGCCAGGAACTGGTCGTCGGCAGTAGCCGCCTTCTCGAGCGCCGCATCGCCTGCGGCCGCCCTGAGCTTGCCGAGGGCGTAGGCCGCCACGTACTGCAGCGATTCATCAGGCGACTCGAGGGCCGCGACGAGCTGCGGAGCGGCCGAGACCGCGGGCTTGCCGATCTCCGCGAGGGCCAGGATCGCCTGCACGCGTTCCTCCACCGCCCCCTCGGTCGCGATCGTGACGAGCGGCTCGACGGCGGCGGCGGCCTCCTCACCGATCTCGGCGATCACCACCTCCGCCCAAAAGCGGCTCTTGGGGTCCTGGAGCGCCTCGAGCAGGAAGGGAACGGCGTCTTCCTCGAGATCGGCCAGCGTGTGCAGGGCCGGCAGGACGGCCGCGGGATCGGCGTCGGCCAACTGCCGCCTGACGGTCTTGGCGAGTTCCTCCCGCGAGGTGCTGATCGCCTTGAGCGCCCGCACGGCCGCACGCCGGGCCCGGGGATCGGGATGCACCATGGTGCCCACCAGCGGCTCGATCGCGGCGGCGTAGACCTCGGCGTCGGCGGCCGGAATCTCCGGGCGATCGTCGTCGGAGCGGATGTGGCCGATGGCCGCGGCGGCCTGCGTCACCGTGATCCCGTCCTCGTCGGCCAGCCGCTTGACGAGCGCCGGGATCGCCGATTTCGCCTCGTGCCCGATCAGGCCGATCGCCCGGGCGGCATGCCAGCGGACGCGGGGCTCCTGGTCGGCGAGCGACGCCACCAGCGCGTCGAGCGCGGGGAGCCCGCCCCGCAGCTTCGTGGCGATCTCGTCGATCGCGACCACACGCGCGTCGCTGTCGTCGCTCGTGGTGAGGGTCGCGATCAGTTCCGACACGCCGTTCGCCCCGGCCTCCGCCGGCTGCGGCGCGGGCGCGGCTGCCGGCGCCGCAGGGGCTGCCGGCGCGGGCGCGGGCGTCGGTGCTGGCTTGGCCGCGGCGACCGCCTCCTTCGGCTTCGCAGCCTCTCGGGTGCAGCCGGCGAGTCCGGCCATCGCGCCGAGGAGCAGGATCAGCGGCAGGGCCGCGACGCGGGAAGAAACAACCATGGAGGTGACGGCTCCGTCAGGGCGATAGCGAGAACCCGGGCTGCGACGAGGCGGAGCGGCGGCGGCACGAGCCTTCCACCTGGCACTCCGCTGTCGCCTCGATCGAGGGCCCGGAGTATACTCCGTGACCATGTTTTCGGCGGCAGATGTGACCTGCCCGCCGGGCGGCAACGGTCTGATCGCGCACGAGGTGTCGCATGAACCCCAGTCGGTGGAGTGCTGATCGGTCTTCCAGGGCATGGCTTCGCACGGGGGCGTTGGTCGGGGCGGCCGTGGCGGCAGGCCTCGCGGCGACTCCCGGCCTGGCTCAGTGGGGAGGCTGGGGCGGTGGCTACGGTGGCTGGGGGATGAGCTGGGCCTCCACCGCCCAGCAGGGCGCCGACATGGGCCTGGCCGCGGTCGTGCGGTCGCAGGGCTACGCCAACCTCAAGAACTCGGAGGCGGCGAAGAACTGGGAGGAGGCCAAGACGCTGGAGATGCAGAACCGGCTCCGCTGGACCGAAACCTACTTCGAGATGCGGAAGGTGAACCGGGAGAAGCGGGCCGACGAGGCGGGCCCGCCGATCACGCAGGAGCAGGCGATCGCGCTGGCCAAGATGGCCGCCCCCACGCGGCTCAAGTCGACCCAACTCGACCCCGTGACGGGCCACATCGAGTATCCGCTGATCCTGACGCAGGACATCTACAAGGAGTATCGGGACCGCCTCGACACGCTGTTCGCGAACCGGGCGGCGTCGGGGGGCAGCATCCGCTTCGAGGACTTCCAGGCCATCCAGTCGACCGTGGCCCAGTTCATCGAGACGCTCCAGAAGCACGTGGGCGACTACGCCGCCGGCGACTACGGCCAGGCCCGCAACTTCCTCGACAGCCTCGCCAACGAGGCCCGCTCGCCGGCGGGCTGATCCCGGCCGTCACGGCCGCGAGCGCAGCGTCGGCAGCAGCGGCAGCGTGAGTGCCCGCAGCAGGCATGACGCGGCGAACACGGCGGCATAGGCGGCCGGTGTCTCGCCGAGCGCCTTGAGCAACAGCCCGCCGCAGCTCGCGCCGGCCACCGTGGCGAGCGCCAGGCCCAGCGTGTAGACGCTCACGATCCCGCCCCGGTCGCGGTCGCCGGCCATCTCGAAGAGCAGCAGGGCGACCGACAGCTCGTAGGCGGCCCAGCACGTGCCGGCGACGAGTTGCACACCCACGAGCCAGCCCACGGCGTCGCTGGGCAGCCAGAGCAGGGCCAGGGGCGTGATCGCGAGACAGGCCCAGCCGAGCAGCCGCCGCGAGCCGAGCCGCGAGCCGAGCCGGCCGATCGTGGGCAGCATCACCGCCTTGACGAGCACCGCCGCGCCGAAGACGAGCAGGTACTGGCCGTAGTTGAACCCCCGTGCCTCGAGCATGTAGGGCGTGAAGTAGGGGCCGGCGAAGTGCGCCCCGAACATGAAGGAGCAGAGGAAGGCGACGAGCCTGCCCCCCTGCCCCGTCGACAGGCCGTGCCAGCCGGCCGCGACCCGCTCCCGGATCGTGCGCGGCGAAGCGGTGTCACGATCGAGCCACTGGCGGCGCGGCTCGCGGCAGGCCCACAGACAGACCGACGAGACGAGCCGCGCGACGGCCGCGGCCACGAACAGGACCGCGAACCCGGCGAGGGCGGCCCGGCGGGCATCCTCGGCACGCAGCAACAGGCCGCCCGCCACGAACGCCACGAGCACCGCCGCCTGTCCGAGCCGATTCCGTTGGGCGAAGTAGGCGGTCCGCAGGCGGGCGGGCACGAGCGTGGCCGTCCACGACGTCCAGGCCGTCACCGACGCCATGCCCGCAGACCAGTAGACGCTCGTGGCCACGAGCAACTGCCAGGCCTCGGCCCGCCCCCGCAGGGCCCACCACGCCAGGGGCAGCAGGCTCAAGGCCTGCACCGCCACGCAGAGCACGACCCAACGCCGCCGTCCGCCGCACCAGGGAATGGCCAGCGGAGCCGCCAGTTGCACGACCGCGCCGACCAAGAGCGGCACGCTCGCGACCATGCCCGCCACGAGCGGGCCGAGGCCCAGGGCCAGTACGAAGGGAGGCAGGTACATCTCGCCGCAGCCCACCATGACGCTATAGGCGATGGCGTCGACGGTGCCGATGACGAGATCCCTGCGGAGGCCACTGCGCCACCAGGGAAACAGGCGGGAGAACGCGGAGGACACGTGTGGGGGGAGACCGCTCCGATGCCGGGAATCGCCCTCATGTCTATACTCCCGCGGCCCTCCGGGAATAGCCGAGGGTCGTCGCCGGCACACCCGGCCCCCATCACGCGGAGACAGTTTCATGAAGGCCCTGGTCACTGGGGGCACCGGCTTCGTCGGCCGTCGCCTGCTGCCGCTGCTCGACCGCCCCGTCGTCCTGTCGCGGAACGCCGAACGGGCCCAGCGGTCGGTCGGGCATCTCTGCGGCCGCGTACTGTCCTGGGATCCCGCCGACGGCCCTCCCCCGCCCGAGGCTTTCGACGGGATCGACGCGGTGTTCCACCTGGCCGGCGAGTCGGTGGCCGAGGGCCGCTGGACGGCCGCCCAGAAGGCCCGGATCCGCGACAGCCGCGTCCGTGGCACGCGGCACCTCGTCGAGGGCATCGCCCACGCGGAGCGCAAGCCGCGCGTGCTCGTCTCCGCATCGGCGGTCGGCTACTACGGCGACCGCGGCGAGGAGGAACTGACCGAGTCGGCCTCGCCGGGCCACGACTTCCTGGCCGACGTCTGCATCGATTGGGAGCGGGAGGCCATGGCCGCCGAGAAGCATGGCGTCCGCGTCGCCCTGCTCCGCACCGGCATCGTCCTGGGGCACGGCGGAGCCCTCGCCAAGATGCTCACCCCCTTCAAGCTCGGGGCCGGCGGTCCGCTGGGGAACGGTCGGCAGTGGATGCCCTGGATCCATGTCGACGACATGGCGCGGCTCTACCTGCATGCCGCAGGCGTCGAGTCCGTGCGCGGGCCGATGAACGCGGTGGCCCCCAACCCAGTGCGCAACAGCGAGTTCACGAAGGCCTTGGGACGGGCCCTCCATCGCCCGGCCTTCATGCCCGCCCCCTACATCGGCCTGCGGATCCTGTTCGGCGAGTTCGCGAAGGTGCTCTTCGCCTCGCAGCGCGTGATCCCGAAGGTGGCGCTCGATACGGGCTTCCGCTTCGACTACCCCGAAATCGCCTCCGCCCTCGCGGAGATCCTCGCCCCGAAGGCAGCCTGACCCCAGGAGCCCGGTTCCTCCGGAACCGGGTCAGAGCCGACGCAACGCCAGGTGTGATCTGGTCGCTGGTGACCGGACCGCTGGAGTGGACTGCGAGGGGTTGCCCATGCCAATCGAGCGGCGTTGTCAGCAAGCGTAGGCAGGATGCCGAAGCGCAGCTGGCATCGAGCGAGCGAAGGGCAGGAAGCCCGCAGCGAGCGTCCGGCGAGATGGCAT
>JBJTAA010000293.1:0-2206 GCA_046090525.1 Planctomycetota bacterium | reverse complement strand
AGACGGGGTGCCAGGCCCCGAGGAAGCAGCGCTCGACCTCGGCCCGGTGGACGTCGGGGGCCGAATAGTCGGCCGGCCGCAGGGCGTATTCGAGCTGCTGCTTGTGGACGAACATGCCGTCGACGGTAGTTCGGCCGCGGGGGCGGGGCAAACGAGCCGACGCGGCACGTGGCGGCGGGATTCCATCCCGCCGAGGGCGAGCGGCTTGGCCACGCGGTTTCCGCGGGTTGAAAACCCGCGGCCACTTGGGGCGGGCCACGCGGTTTCCGCGGGTTGAAAACCCGCGGCCACGTGGGGGCCTAGCGTGGTTGCTGGAGCACGCCTTCCACGAATCGCAGCCGCACGCCGAGCGACTGGTCGTAGCGGGCCTGGAGGTTCGCCAGCTCGGCAGCGTTCGGCGGGCGGCCGTACAGCAGCCGGAAGACCTCGGCCACGTAAACGTCGCGGCTGCGTCCGCACCGCTCGAAGAGTTCCGAGCTGCTGAGGATGCCGGCCTGCACGTTCGTGAGGGTGCGGCCCCGCGTCAGCTCCGCCAGCCAGACCTCGGTCTCGAAGTTGCGCGGCGGCCGGCCGAGGTAGGTGCGAATCCACTGGTCGATCTGGTCACGGGGCTGGAGGCTTCCCTGCGGTGCGACCGGCTGCTGGCGGCTCACCAGCACGAGATCGACCTGTTGGTCGCGGTCCACTGCCGCGAGCGGCGTGGCCTGGCCGGTCTGCATCAGCACCCGGCCGCCGTGATCGACGCGAGCGTCGACCGCGTAGCGGTGGCCGGCCTGGAGCACCGGCAAGTCGAGGCGGTAGGCCTTCGGAAAGTCGGCCGCCGGCAGCTGCCCCTGCGCGACGACGACGTCCTGCCACTGAGGAAACGAGACATCGAGCACCCGCACGAGCGTGACGGCCGAGGCCGGCAGGCGGGAGTTGTCGGCCGAGAAGATTCGGCCGCTGATCGCCCGGCTGGCGGCGGCGAACCGCACCGGCACGTTCTCGAGCACGCCCGTGCGGCCGTCGCGGACGAGCAGGTTCACGGCCTGGGCGGCATCGACGCGGCGGGCGATCTCGTCGCCGAGGTCGAAGAGACGGTCGCCGACGTAGCCCACCTGGTAGCCCGACACGCAGACGATCGTGTCGCCGGGCTCGATGCCCACGCTCTGTGCGAGCGACCCGGGCGCGATGGCCATCACGAGCACGCCCGCGGGGCCGTTCTGGACGTTGATGCCCAGGCGGTAGGAGGCGGGGCGATTGGCAGCGTGCACGAGCCGCGAATCGCCTCCCACCGGCACGAGGCCGGCATCCCGCTGGCGTACGTCCTGGGAGAACGCCTTGCCGCCGAGGGCCGCCGCGATCGCCAGCGCTGCCACCGCCCGCGCACGAAACCTGTTCCCATTCGTCATGCTCATCGCTCCACCGGCTGGCCGAGCCGCTCCTGCTGGGCGTGGATCTCGCCGCGGGTGAGCGGGGCGAGCCCGTCCTTGGCGACGTCGAGCTGCCCCGGATAGCTGAGCACGTAGGCCACGAACTCTTGCAGCGGCGCCGGCCAGTCGCCCTCGGGCGGGGCCATCACGGCCAGGAACAGCGGGCGGAAGTCGGGTGTCCGCTCCGAGCCGGGCACGGCATCTTCGGGCGGCCGGGCATCAGCTGGCAGTTCGAGCGGGACGCTGCGGACGCCCGGACGGCTGGCCGCTGCACTGCCGACGAGCCCGAGGCCGCCACGATCCGCCGCCACGCCCGCGGCGACGTCGGCGATCGAGTCGTGGTCTTTGATGGGGCCCGTCCAGCCGGTCGTGCCGCCGAGCAGCTTCTCGAGGTGCCAGCGGGAGCCGGAGCCCTGGCCGGGCCCGTGCACCGTCAGCGGCGTCTCGGCCCAGTCGGCCTCGGCCAGCCAGCGGCCCCAGCGCGGCGGCCCGTCGCCGCCGCCGCGCGGACCGGGCAGGATGCCGGTGGTGGGCGACCAGGGCAGGGCGGTGACGGGGTTGGCTTCGTGGACGATCCACACGAGCTGGTCGAAGCACACGGGAATCACGACCGGCTTGCGGCCCTCGCGTTCGCCGGCGGCCACCTCCGCGGCCGAGACCGGCCGGCTCAGGAGCGCCACCTCCGCCGTGCCCGCGACCAGCGCCTGCCAGCCGGCTTCGGTGCTCGTGCGTTCGAGCGTGACCGTGGCCGCGGGATGCACCCGCATGAAGCCCTCCGCCCAGAAGGCGGCCGC
>JBJTAA010000292.1:0-5889 GCA_046090525.1 Planctomycetota bacterium | reverse complement strand
TTCGTGGCGGCCCGAGGCATCCCGCCGATCAACGTCTTCATGCTCCCCTGGGCGGGCAGCAAGGAGTCGGTCACGCTCGCCCGCTTCAAGGACGAGATCCTGACGCCCATCCTCAAGGGCATCGACAGCCGCCGGCTGGCCCCGCAGATCGACTGCATCGTCTACTCGGCCGACTTCCCCTGGCGGATCGACTATCGCGACGCGTTGCCCCCCGAGCTCGTCCAGCAGGACACGTTCCCATCCGGCTCACTCACCGGGATGACCATGCTCTTCAACGCCGTCACGAGCGGCACGCCCGCCTGGCTCGATGCGGAGAGCAACGACTACTACCGCCCGCTCGGCAAGGACGGCGTGCCCGGCGAGACGGTCGGGTTCCGCAGCTGGTATGGCTGGGGCCAGGACGGCCGGCTGCTCGAGGCGGGGGGCAACCGCTACCTGCTCTCGGTGATGCTCGGTGTGACGGCCGGCCGCGGCAACACCGTGCGCGAGGTCGCCGCGTATCTCGAGCGGGCGGCGGCCGCCGACGGCACGCGCCCGCCCGGCACCATCTACCTGATGACGAACTCCGACGTCCGCACGACCACCCGGTCGGCCCCCTTCCCGGCGATCGTCAAGGCGTTGGCGGCGCTGGGCGTGAAGGCCGAGATCGCCTCCGGCGCGCTGCCGGAACGCAAGCCGGACGTCGCCGGGCTGATGGCCGGCACGCCCACCTTCGACTGGGCCGCGAGCGGCAGCACGATGGTCCCAGGGGCGATCTGCGAGAACCTCACCAGTTTCGGCGGCATCTTCACGCCCGACGCGGCGCAGACCCCGCTTTCGGAGTTCATGCGGGCCGGTGCGGCCGGCTCGTGCGGCACCGTGATCGAGCCCTACTCGATCCAGGCCAAGTTCCCGCATCCGGGAATCCACGTGCACTACTGCCGCGGCGCGAGCCTCGCGGAGGCCTTCTATCAGTCGGTGAGCGCCCCGTACCAGCTGCTCGTCGTGGGCGATCCGCTCTGCCAGCCGTGGGCCGAGATTCCCACGATCGAGGCGCGCCTGGCCGGCGCCGCCGACCCGCTGACGCCGGGCGGCGTGCTCTCGGGCGTGATCGAGATCGCGCCGGGGGCCAGCCTGCCGGAGGGCCGATCGTGCGATCGCTTCGAGCTGTTCGTCGACGGGGTGCGGGTCGCCTCCTGCGCCCCGGGCGGCACGTTGTCGCTCGACACGGCGACCCTGGCCGACGGCCATCACGAGCTCCGCGTGGTCGGCATCGCCGCCACCGCCATCGAGACGCAGGGGCGGAGCGTGATCCCCGTGATCTTCGCCAATCACGGCCGCGCGCTCGTGATCTCGGCGGCGCCGCTGCGGGTGCGGCCGAACGAGACGGTGACGGTGACGATCGAGGGGGAGGATCTCGACGGCGTGCTCGTGTTCGCCACGGGCCGCGTCCTGGGCCGCCTCCGCGCCGCCGCGGGTTCGATCGACGTGCCGGCGGCGATGCTCGGCCGGGGCAGGGTCACGATCCACGCCACCGGCCGCAGCGGCCGCTCCGTGGCCGGGTCGGTGAACGCCCCGCCCGTCACGGTCGAGGTGGTGGACTGACGGTGGCCCCGCGATGGGCCCGGCTGAGGTGCTCGACGAAGTCGCCGCCGGCGTCGTTGAGCACGAACACTTCGCTCGCGTTGCCGACGGCGTCGTGCGGCCGCACAATGCAGATCACTTCTGCCTTGCCCTCGTGCCGCCGCACATGGTCGAGCAGTGCCTGCTCGCCGGGGCTCAAGGCCGGCGTCGGTCCGCCCGGCGCGGCGGCGGACGTGAGGGCGGCCGCGGCAGGCGGCGTCTGCGTGGCCGAATCGCCCGCCACCGGGGTGGCAGCCGCCGGGGCACCGCCGCCGGTCGAGGCCGTCGGCACCACGTCGGCCCGGTCGCGGCGGTCGAACGATACGGCCGGCATCTCGTCGGGCATCGCCGGCACGTGGGCCGAGCCTCCGGCAGCCAGGCCGTCGAGGCCGCCGCTGGGGTAGACGTTGCGGTAGACGAAAGCCAGCCCGGCCTCCTCGAGCTGCTCGTGAATCGACGGCAGCGCCGCGAACAGCCCCTCGTTGTCGGCAGGGTCGGCGGCGTTGCACACGCCGATCAGCGTGCCGTCGATGGCGAACAGCCCGCCGCCGCTGCGGCCCTGCACGGGCTGGCCGGCCACCTGCACGTTCGCCGGGCCGAGGTATTTGTCGACCGCCGTGATCCGGCTCTCGTGGATCGTCGGGTCGGCGCCGCCGTTGCAGCCCACCGTGACGACCGGCTCGCCGGGCTCGACGCGGCGCTCGGCCGAGCCGACGCGCACCGCCTCGAGCGGCGCGTCGGTGAAGATGCTCACGAGCGCCAGGTCGCGACGCAGATCCCAGGAGACGATCTGGCCGGCGACGCCCCGCGGCCCGCCGGGGGCGAACAGATCGACCTCGACGCGACCCTTGCCGTCGGAGTCGCGAAAGATGTGGCCGCAGGTGAGGATCAGCGCCTCGCCCTGGCGGCAGTCGATCACCGTGCCCGTGCCCCAGGAGACACCCGCTGCATCTTCGACCCGCAGCCGGGCCGTGGAGGCCATCAGCTTCTGCCCGAGGGCGTCGCGAGGGGCGGTGCCGGTCTGCGCGGGCGGCGCCGTGGCGGCTGGCACGGCGGCTGGCACGGCGGCCGGAGGCGGGGCAGCGACGGCGGCGGCAGCCGTGCTGGGGCCGGCGCGCCGCGGTGGCGCGACGGCCGCGACGGCCGGGGGAGGCTCGGTGGCGAGCGGCGTTTGGGCCCGATCGACCGGCAGCGGGATGCCGGGATCGACGGGCGCCGGCGCCGCGGCCTGCGGGGGCTGGCCGCCCAGGGGCGCGGCACTCGTGGCCAGGAGCCGCTCGAGCTCGGCCCGCGTGGTGGCGCCGTTGATCCGGCCGGCCTCGGTTCCCTTGACGAGCAGCACATAGCAGGGAACGCCGCTGACGCCGAAGCGCCGCACGAGATCGAGTTCGCGATCGACGTCGACCTGCCGCACCACCCAGCCGGCGGCGGCGATCTCCGACATGATCGGGGCCATCTGGCGGCACGGGCCGCACCACGAAGCCGAGAAGTCGAGCAGCACGACGTCGCCCGCGGCTGCCGCGGCGGCGGGATTCGCCGCTGCCGGCGGAGCCGCCGCCGCACCGGTGAGGACACCGGCCAGCGCGGCCACGAGCGTGGCCCACGGGACAAGTGTGGCCATGAGGCCGGCCGCGTGTCTGGGCAGATTGGTCATCATCGTCTCCGCGTTCGCCGCGTGCCGCCGCCGACCGGCGCACGAGTCGCCGCCAGGCGTGCCATCGGGGGGCGGGATAGTGGCTCGCACCCGCGGGTGCCACAAGGCCACTTTGCCCCCGGCGCCCTGCGCCGCCGGGCCCGAAGATCGCTGTTTCCCCGCCGGCTCGCGGGTTTCTACAATCCGCCTCGCCCTTCCCAGGTTGCCGCCTCGCCCATGCCCGTCGCCACTTTGCGCCGCATCCTCGTCACCTCGGCGCTCCCCTACGCCAACGGCCACATCCACCTCGGGCACCTGGTCGAGTACATCCAGACCGACATCTTCGTCCGCTTCCAGAAGCTCCGCGGCCACGAAACCATCTATCTCTGTGCCGACGACACGCACGGCACCGCGATCATGATCCGGGCCCGGGCCGAGGGCCGCAGCGAACAGGAGCTCGTCGCCGCGATGCGGGAGGCCCACCTCGCCGACTTCGCCGGCTTCCAGGTGGCCTTCGACCACTACGGCTCGACCGACAGCGCGGCCAACCGGCGGCTGTGCGGCGAGCTCTGGAGCGCGCTCAGGGCCAAGGGCCTGGTCGTGAGCCGCGAGGTGCGGCAACTCTACGACCCGCAGGCGGGCGTGTTCCTCGCCGACCGGTTCGTGAAGGGCACCTGCCCGAAGTGCGGCGCGGCCGACCAGTATGGCGACGCCTGCGAGCAGTGCGGCGCCACCTACACCCCGGCCGAACTCGTGAATCCCGTCAGCACCCTCTCGGGCGCGACCCCCGAGGTGCGGTCGGCGGAGCACCTGTTCGTGACGGTCGAGGCCCTGCACGGCTTCCTGGCGGAGTGGACGCGGTCCTCCGGCGCCCTCGATCCGCGGATCGCCAACTACCTGGCGGGCCACTTCCTGGGTGAACCGCTCCGCGACTGGGACGTCTCCCGGCCCGCGCCCTACTTCGGCTTCGAGATCCCCGACGCCCCGGGGCACTTCTGGTACGTCTGGTTCGACGCGCCGGTGGGCTACCTGGCGGCCACCGCCGAGTGGTGCGCCGCCCACGGCGGCACGCTCGCCGACTGGTGGGGCCGCGACGCGGCGGGGCGGCCGCGGGCCGAGATCCACCACTTCATCGGCAAGGACATCGTCTACTTCCACACCCTGTTCTGGCCGGCGATGCTCGAGGCGGCCGGCCTCGCCCTGCCGGCCAAGGTCCGCGTGCACGGCTTCCTGACCGTCAACGGCCAGAAGATGTCGAAGAGCCGCGGCACCTTCATCCTCGCCCGGACCTTCCTCGACCACCTCGATCCCGCGATGCTGCGCTACTACTACGCGAGCAAGCTTTCCGGCGGGATCGACGACATCGACCTGAACCTCGAGGAGTTCACCACCAAGGTCAACGCCGACATCGTCGGCAAGGTGGCCAACCTCGCCAGCCGCACCGCCCGCTGGCTGGAGGCGACCGGCCTCGCCCCGACCTATCCCGACGACGGCGGCCTGTTCGCGGCCGCCGCGGCCGACGGCGAGGCGATCGCCGCCGCCTACGAGGCGGGCGACCTGGCGCGGGCGGTGCGGCTGGTGATGCAGGCGGCCGACCGCGCCAATGCCTACGTCGATGCCGAGCAGCCCTGGAAGCTGGCCAAGGCCGGCCCCGACGCGGCCCGCCGCCTGCAGGACGTGGCGAGCGTCGCCTTGAACCTGTTTCGTCAGCTGGCCGTCTACCTGGCCCCGGTCCTGCCCCGGCTCGCCGAGCAGGCCGGCGACCTGGTGGGCGGACCGATCCGCTCCTGGGACGAGGCGGCCCGGCCGCTCGCCGGCCTGCCGGTGGCCGCCTTCGTGCCCCTGGCCAGACGAGTGGAGCCGGCGGCGGTGGAGGCGATGCTCGCCGCCTCGCGTTCTGGCACCGACACGAAGGACTCACCGAAGGGAGAACCCGCGATGGACACGATTCCTGCCGATCCCGCCGCCCCGCTCGAGGCCGAGCCGCTCGCGGCCGAGTGCACGATCGACGACTTCACGAAGGTCGATCTGCGCGTGGCCCGCATCCTGGCGGCCGAAGAGGTGCCCGAGGCCCGCAAGCTCCTCAAGCTCACCGTCAGCCTCGGCGGCGACGTGCGGAAGACGGTGTTCGCCGGCATCAAGGGCTTCCACGAGCCCGCCGCGCTCGTCGGGCGGCTGGTGGTGGTGGTGGCCAACCTCGCACCGCGGCAGATGAAGTTCGGGCTCAGCGAGGGCATGGTGGTGGCGGCCAGCGGCGCGGGAGCCGAGGGCGTGTTCCTCCTCTCCCCGGACTCCGGCGCCCTCCCCGGCATGCGGCTGCGTTGAGCATGGGCCCCGGGAGTCTGGTCACGCCCCAGGAGTCCGGTCACGCCGTGACCGGATCACGTCGGACGTCGCATCGGGCAACGCGGATTCGGGGCCGGCGGTGATCCTCTCCGCGCCTCCGGCGATCGCTACGACAGGCCCACGGACGATGGTGCGCCTCCCGGTGGCCGCGTATCGCCTGCGGCTTGTGCGAGTCGCACCGACCAACCCCGCCGAAAGCATCTCTGCGTGCCGGTCACGCTCAGGAGTCCGGTAACCTCTGGAGTCCGGTCACGCCGTGACCGGATCACACTGGACGCGGCGTCACCCCTGACCCGGTTCCGGCGGAA
>JBJTAA010000291.1:0-5606 GCA_046090525.1 Planctomycetota bacterium | reverse complement strand
CGCGGCTTGGCAAGCGGATTCCGCGGGTCACAGACCCGCTGCCACTCATCGGCAGCGAGCAGCACCGAGCCCGAAGTGGCGGCGGGATTGCATCCCACCGAACCCGTGGTATCCGGCGAGCGGATTCCGCGGGCGGGAAGCCCGCGGCCACTGCTCGGCAGTGAGCGGGCCGGTGCCGTTACAGGGCGTCTTCGGTGCGGAGCGTCAGCTCGATGAGCCGCTCGAGCGCCTCGGCGGGCGACTCGTCCGGGAAGTTCGAGAGCACCACTTCCTTCGCGTACAGTTTGCCGATGTAGCGCCGGTGCCGGGCCGCCGAGGAGCGGCTCGCCAGGAAGTCGCGGTGGGCGGAGTTGATCACGATCTCGTTGCCGGCCGGCTCGTACCGCGACCGCCAGGATCGGCCATGCTCCGCCTCGAGCCGGTAGGACGGGAGCCCGCGTGACTTGCGGGACCCGCCGGCCGCGGCCTCGGCCTCGAGCAGGAACTTGATCGCCACGGAGTCGGCGACCTCGGCGTCTCCATGCCGGGCAACGACCTCCACCGTCGCGATCCCCGGCGTGTCGGACCGCACCAGGCAGCCGGCGCCATCGGCGGCGAGCCAGGCGGTGCCGCCCGCCAGCCGCCAGTGGAGCGATGCCCGGCCGCCGAGCGGATTGCCTTCGGCGTCGCGGGGCGTCGCCACGAGCCGGATCTCGCCCCCGGGTACGACCCGCGGATGCCGGGGCGAGACGCGCACGGCCGCGAGCGGGCCCGGGTCGCCGGCGAAGAGTTTCGTCTGGCCGCGGCCGGCCGCCGCGTCGGCGTCATCGGGCTCGGCCTCGGCGGCGGGCTTGGGGATGTCGAAGTAGAGGTAGTCCTCGGCGGGCAGCTCCCAGAGCGCCGTCACGAAGGCCTTGTGCACCTGCTTCAGGATCTGGCGGCTCGCCCGCTCGGTTTCGGCCTCGTCCCGCGCCGCGAGCGCCGCGGTGATGTCGCGGCCGATCGTGGTGGCCGCGGCCACGAGCGACTCGAGCGCCCCGTCGACGACGACGCCGTTGCGCGTCCCGGGGGCCAGCGCCAAGGGCTCGTAGTCGAGCAGCCCCTCGAGCCGCCCGTCGGTCCAGGGAGCCTGCTGGAAGGCGAGCAGCTCGGCGATCCGCGGCAACACCCGCGTGCCGTCCTTGAAGAGCGCGATCCCGCCCGCGGGGGCGGCCCCGTCGCCACGGACGTAGACCTCCACCTGCACGTCGCCGAGCGGCGTCGCGTAGCGTCGGGGAATGTCGAGCCGCTCCCCCTCGAACTCCCGGGGCGTGACCAGGATTTCGCGTTCGCCCTTGCCGCGGGCGAGCAGGTCGGCGACCACGAGCCGCACGCCGGTGTTCCGGATGCGGTCGCGGAGTTCGGCCGAGAGGTAGCGGGCGATCTTCTCGCCGGTGACGAGATTCCGCGTCGCCTCCAGGAGTGGCCCCACCACGACCCGCGTGCCGCTGGCCGAGAGCAGCCCGGCCACCGGCCTGATCTCATACTCGCGGCGGCCGCGGACGAGCCGGAGTTCCTCCGCCCGGCCGTCGCTGCCGGCCGAGGTCATGCGGAGCTCCTCGCCCAGGCTCCAGAAACTGAGCAGCCCGATGCCGAACTCGCCATGCACGCCGCGGCGGTGCTCCGCATCGAGCCGCCGCTTCATCGAGTCACACAGGTGCGTGGCGATCCGCGCGAAGTCGGGCCGGCCGGCAGCGTCGGGCGCGACGCCACGGCCGTCGTCCTCGAACTCGAGGAAGATTTCACCGCGGCGGCGCCGACGGACGATCCGCACGCTGCGGGCCCCGGCGTCGATGGCGTTCTCGGTGAGCTCGCAGATCGCCTTGAGCGGGTGCGTCTGCGAGTGGGCGATGATCGTGATCGCGTTCCACTGGTCGCCGATCGAGAGCGTGCCGGTGGTCGCAGGTTCCGTGCGGGTGGCCATGGCGGCCATCCTACGGGTTTTCCCGCCGCATCCAACGCCCCGAGGCCGGTTCCGCCGGAACCGGGTCAGAGACGGCGTTGCATCAAGCATGATCCGGTCACGGAGTGACCCCCAAGGAGCCCGGTTCCGCCGGAACCGGGTCAGAGACGCCGGTGCATCAAGCGTGATCCGGTCACGGAGTGACCGGACTCCTCGGGCGCCGCTACTGCGTCGTGTCGCCGGCCGTCGCCGGCCGTGGGCCGGTCGCGAGCCGGGGCAGGGCTTCGGCCGCGACCACGTAGGGTCGCTGATATTCGGGCATGTAGCCGCGGGCGCCGCGAACGGTGACCTGCTGGCCCACCAAGGGGGCGAGGCTCACGCCGGGCCGCGGCGTCACGAACGCGAGCACGTCGTTGTTGGAATCCACCACGGCCCAGCGGGGCGCGTCGGGGCGGCGTGAGATGACCGTGGCGAGTCGACCGGTCGTCTCCATCTGGTCGGGGGGCGTCCAGTCGGGTCGGCCGTCGGCCGGGCGTCCGCCGGGAAGCACGCCGGGCCGCACGGGCCGCGTGCCCACCGCCGACAGGCTCGACCACATGCCGCCCAGCCGCAATGGTGACGCGTCGGCCGCGGCGGGCGGCGCGATCGCCTGCTGCCGCGCCTGGATGGCTTCGAAGCGCGAGAGCCGCGTGTCGATCGCCATCGCCCTGGTCCGCTCGTCGTCCGACGTGGCCCGCGCAGCCGCCAACCGCAGCCGCTCGCGGAGCGGGGCCAGGTTCCACTGTTCGCTCGGGCCGGCCACGGCCAGGGACAGCGCGAGATCGATGTCGGTGAGTTCGTCGGCCGACACGGGCGCCGCTCCGCCCCCGGCCACCACCGGCGGGGCGGCGGGCGCCGACAGGTCGAACATGTTCGTGCCGCGGGGCAGCCAGCCGGAGAGCAGCCGGGCCACGACGCCCGACTCGGCGAGCGTGCCGGGTGCGGTGGCCGCGGCGGCGGGGGGTGGCTCGTCGACCTGGGCCACGGCCTGGGTGACGGCCGTGCCGGCGTCGCGAATCGCGGCCAGCGCCTCGCCGGCCGCGGCCAGCCCGGCGGCCGGCGGCTCGGCCTCGACGACGGGCGCGATCGCCTCGGGCAGCGCCAGGTCACCCGACCACGCCCAGCGAAACTCGCCCGCCGGCGGCTCGATTCTCAGCCACTCGCCGGCATGGCGGCCGTCCTTCACCCTGACCCGCTCGAGCACCCGCACCCGTTCGCCCGCCTCGAGCGCCACCTGCGAGACGTGCCGCAGATCGTTGAGCTGCGAGCCGACACGGGCCACGACGCCGTCGGTCACGACCACGCCGACGAACTCGCGGTCGGTCCGCGCGTCTGCCTGTTCAGGAACGACGTCGGCCGCCCGCAGCCAGCTGAAGCTTTCTGCCGTCGGCCGCACGGCGCAGTAGCCCGATTCGTCGATGGCCCAGACCTCCACCGTCGCCTGCGGCGACAGCCGTTCGGTCGGATAGAAGTCGTCGCCCGGTCCGGACCGCAGGAGCGCCCGCGGCGTGGTGACCTTGACCGTCAGCGGCAACTCACCGGCCGTCACGAACGCCGGGGCCACGAGCACGACGAGCGCCGCGATCAGGCCGCGGCCCGCCGGCGGCGGGAAGCCGGTGCCACAGGCAGCCAGGATGTGCCTCGTCGCCAGGTGCATGGCTCGCCGGAAGAACGGATGGTCGCGTCGGCCTCTCGGCCGGCCCCGAAATGGCGGGTGCGGGATGGATACAGACACGGGCCAGCCCCGACAAGGGAGAAACCGGGGGAGATCGGAGACTTGCGGAGGGTGCAGCGAAGGCAGTGCGCCCGCGTCATCCGTCACGGATGGTGCACGTCCAGCGTGATCCTCAGGAGCCCGATTCCGCCGGAACCGGATCAGTCAGATTTGCGGTGGTCCGCGTGATCCGGTCACGGCGTGACCGGACTCCTGGGCAGTGCATCCCCAATGCAACCGAGACGTTCACGCCACCAAAAAAAGCGCGGAGACGAGGCTTGGGCTTCCTCGTCTCCGCGCTCGCGCCGGGCCCGCTGGAAGCGGCCCGGACAAGACCCTTGTAGACCAGCGACCGACGGGGCTCAACCCGCGATTTTGAGAACCGCTGGCGGCCGGGAAACGGACCTGCCTGGGCCACCCCAAGACCCCCAATTCGGGCTATCTGGGTGCCGACGGGGCGAACCGGGAAACCTGCGCCGGCGGACGGCCTCCAAACGGAAGCTGACAGCGTCGCGCTGCCAGCATGCCTTCCGGAGGCGCGTCACCAACGGTGCGTCGGCCGCGTGAGCACCTCCTGCATGAGCAGGATCTGCTTGAGCCCACCCGGCGCACGCAGCGCGGCGACCAAGTCGGCGGTGGGCGGCGCGGCGGGCGCGGGGGCGGCGCTGGTCGCGCTGGCCGGCGACTCATGGGCCAGGTCGTGCGCGAACATGGTCGCCACGTGACTGGCCACATCGCTGCCGACGGGCGCTCGGTCCAGCGCCGCTGGCCGCGGACCAGCCGGCAGCGGTGGCGGTTCCGCTGCGGGCGTTCGCCGCTGGCGGCGGCGGGGCGGCTTGGCCGGACCGGGCGGTTGCCCGGTGCGGGGCCGCTCCTGACCCTCGAGCGAGCGGCGCAGGAACTCCTCGATCTCGCGGTTGATGTCGTCGGCGGCCCGCCTGTCGACCTCACCATCGCCGGGCAGCGGCCGCGGTCGCGGCGGAAGTGGACGGGCCTCGGGCTTCTTCGCACCCCGGAACAGGTTCATCACCTGCGAGGCGATCCAGATCACCACGAACAGGACGGGCAGGAGCCCCTCGAGCCAGTCGAGGCCCGCGGCGAGGAGCACCGGTGGCATGGCGACCTCCGGGGACGGCATCAGCGCACCGCCGTGGGCATCGTGCCGGTCGCGATCGTCCGACGCATGTCGGTGTCGGCCTGCAGGTTGCGGAGCTTGTAGTAGTCCTGGATCCCGAGGTGCCCGGACGCGAGCGCGTCGGCGAGCGCGCGGGGCACCTCGGCCTCCGCGGCGACCACGTTCGCCCGGCTCTACTCGATGCCGGCGACCATCTCCTGCTCCCGCGCCACGGCCATCGCCCGGCGGCCCTCGGCGTTGGCACGGGCGACGCGGGTGTCCGCCTCGGCCTGGTCCGCCTGCAGCCGCGCGCCGATGTTGGCGCCCACGTCGATGTCGGCGATGTCGATCGAGACGATCTCGAAGGCGGTGTTGGCATCGAGCCGGCGGGCGAGCACGGTCTTCGAGATGACGTCGGGATTCTCGAGGACGTCGGTGTGCCGCTCGGCCGATCCGATGGCGGCGACGATCCCCTCGCCGACGCGGGCGATGATGGTCTCCTCGGTGGCACCGCCGATGAGCTGGTTGAGGTTCGTCCGCACTGTGACACGGGCCTTCACCTTGAGCTGCACGCCGTTCTTGGCGACGGCGTCGAGCGACTCGCGGCCGCTGTTCTTCCCCGGACAGTCGATGACCTTCGGGTAGACGCTCGTCTGCACGGCCTCGCGGACGTCGCGTCCGGCGAGGTCGATCGCGGCGGCCCGCTTGAAGTCGAGCTCCGTGATCTTGGCCTTGTTCGCGGCGATGAGCGCCTGGATCACCAGCGGCACCCGGCCACCGGCGAGGTAGTGGGCCTCGAGCGCCTGGCGGGTCACGCC
>JBJTAA010000290.1:0-8832 GCA_046090525.1 Planctomycetota bacterium | reverse complement strand
TCCGCAGTCCGCGCCGGCTTCGGCGGGGCCACCACCCGGACGCCGAGTTCGGCCAGTTGCTTCGGCTCGACCGGGGCCGGGGCGCCCGTGATCAGGTCGGAGGCCTTCTGCGTCTTCGGGCATGCGATCACTTCGCGGATGCTGTCGAGGCCGCCGAAGAGCATCACCCAGCGGTCGATGCCGAGGGCGATGCCGCCGTGGGGCGGAGCGCCGCTCCGCAGCGCGTCGAGCAGGAACCCGAACCGCTCACGGGCCATCTCCGCCGAGATGCCGAGCAGCTTGAAGACCTTCTCCTGCGTGGCCGAGTCGTGGATCCGGATCGTGCCGCCCCCGGCCTCCGAGCCGTTGATCACGAGGTCGTAGGCCACCGCCCGGCAGGCGGCCGGGTCGCTCTCCAGGAGGCCGACGTCCTCCGGCTTGGGCGCCGTGAAGGGATGGTGCATCGCCGTCCAGCCGCCCGTCTCGGCATCGCGGGCGAACATCGGGAAGTCGACCACCCACGAGAAGTGCATCGCCTTGGGGTCGTAGAGGCCGAGCTGGGCCCCCAGCCGCTTCCGCAGCGTGTGCAGCGCCTTGCAGGAGACCTCGAACGAGTCGGCCACGATCAGCGCGAGGTCGCCCGGCTCGCAGCCGAGCCGGTCCTTGAGGGGCGCGGCGATGCCGGAGAGGTTCTTGGCCACGGGGCCCGCCCAGGACCCGTCGGCCTCGCACTTGAGCCAGACGAGCCCCTTGGCCCCCGCCTCGACCGCCAGCGCCGTGAGTTCGTCGAGTTCCTTGCGGGAGAACCTCGCCGCCGCCCCCGGCACGCGGATGCCCCGCACCCGGCCGCCCGCCTCGATCGCCCCGCGGAAGACGCGGAAGTCGCTCTCGCCCGCGAGCGACGTGAGGTCGACGATCTCGAGGCCGTAGCGGAGGTCGGGCGCGTCGTGGCCGAACCGCTCCATGCACTCGGCGTAGGTGAGCCGCGGCAGCGGCAGCGGCACGTCGAGGCCGAGGATCTCGCGGGCCGTCCGCTTCACGAGCCCCTCGATCACGCCGATCACGTCGTCGGCCTCCACGAACGACATCTCGAGGTCGAGCTGCGTGAACTCCGGCTGCCGGTCGGCGCGGAGGTCTTCGTCGCGGAAGCACTTCGCGACCTGCACGTAGCGGTCGAAGCCGGCCATCATCAGGAGCTGCTTGTAGAGCTGCGGCGACTGCGGCAGGGCGAAGAAGGAGCCGTGCTCGAGCCGGGCCGGCACCAGGTAGTCGCGGGCCCCCTCCGGGGTGCTCTTGCCGAGCATCGGCGTCTCCACGTCGACGAAGCCGAGCTCGTCGCAGTGGTCCCGCATGATCTTCACGATCCGGCTCCGCAGGAACAGGTTCTCCTGCATCGCGGGGCGGCGGAGGTCGAGCCAGCGATGGGCCAGCCGCACCTCCTCGCCCGGGAGGTCGGTCGCCCCCGGCTGGAAGACGGGGGTCTCGGCCTCGTTCAAGACCTCGAGCGAGCGGCAGACGAGCTCGATGTCGCCGGTGGCGAGCTTGGGATTCGTCGTCCCCTCCGGGCGGGCCCCCACGGTGCCCGTCACCCGGAGCACCCATTCGGACCGGGCGGCACGGGCCGCGGCCAGCGTGGCCTGGTCGGCGTCGGGGCCGATCACCACCTGCGTGCGGCCCCAGCGATCGCGGAGGTCGATGAAGATCACCCCCTTGTGGTCACGGATGCGATCGACCCAGCCGCACAGGGCGGCCGTCCGCCCGATGTGCTCGGGCCGCAACTCGCCGCAGGTATGGGATCTCAGCAAGGGGTCGCCTTTCGGGTGCGGTGGTGACGATCAGGACTCGGCGGAGAAGGCCGCCGTCACGAGCACGGCCACCGCCAGAAGCAGCGCGAGGGAGACGAGCGGCACGGCGCCGAACCAGCCGAGCATCGTGGCCGTCTCGGGGCCGAGCGCATCCCAACCGAAGACCGCGGTCAGCGCCAGGATCACGAACAGGAGCGACACGCCGAGCGCCGACCAGGACAGTGCCTTGGCGAGCTTCTCCATGGCCGGCTACCTCGCCACCCGCCCACCCGCGCCCACCGCCTCGCGGCGGCGGGCCTCGGACTCGAAGGCCAGCTCCAGCTGCTGGCCCGCGTCGCCGTCGGCGGCGAGCTCGCGGAAGAGCAGGCTCGGCTGGATGTCGCGGTTGTGCTGGTACTTGTCGCTCGCGTATTCGGTGATGTCGCCGACGATCTCGTGGAAGAAGATCTGGCAGATCGGCACGCCCGGGTAGATCTTGACCGGCTGGACGGCGAACATCTCGAGCGTCCAGTAGCCGGCGAAGCCGACGTCGCCGAAGCCGGCCGTGACGTGCACGAACAGCCCGAGGCGGCCCACCGAACTGCGGCCCTCGATCATCGGCACGAGGTTGTGCGTCTCCGTCCGCTCGGCCGTCCGGCCGAGATAGAGCTGGTTGGGCGTCAGCACCAGGCCGTCCGCGGGAATCGCGATCCGCTGCACGCGGTTGCTCTTCCGCATGTCGAGCACCACCTCCTCGTAGACGAGCACCTCGTCGTGGAGCGAGAGGTTGTAGCTGTTGGGGTTGAGGCGGCTCTCATCGAACGGATCGATGAGGATGTCGCGGCCGAGACGGCGGCGGATCTCGTGGCCGGAGAGGATCATGGCGTGCTCCCGTGCGGTGGCGGCGGACGGACGGGCGGGACGGCCGCCGATTGTATGCGGCGATCCTGAAAATCGACAGTCACCGGCGGCGGCTCGCGGCCGAGACGCCCTTGCGGGGGCAAAGCCGCGCGAGCGGGCAGGCCTCGCAGCGGGGCTTGCGGGCGGTGCAGACCGAGCGACCGAGTTCGATCAGCCGGTGACTGAAGGCGATCCAATGCTCCCGGGGCAGGCAGGCCACGAGGTCCCGTTCCGCCCGCACCGCGTCGGCGTGGCGGGTGAGCCCGAGGCGGCGGGCGATGCGGCCGACGTGGGTGTCGACCACGACGCCGGAGGCTGTCCCGAACGCCGAGCCCAGCACCACGTTGGCCGTCTTGCGGCCCACTCCCGGAAGCTTGACGAGCTCGTCGAGCGACCGCGGAACCTCGCCGCCGTGTCGCTCCACCAGGGCCTGGCAGCAGCCGAGGATGCTCTTGGCCTTGGCCCGGAAGAAGCCGGTGCTGCGGATCACCGCCTCCAGCGCCGCCCGGGGGGCGGCCGCCAGCCGGGCCGGGGTCGGCCAGCGGCGAAACAGGGGGCCGGTCACCATGTTCACCCGCCGGTCGGTGCACTGGGCGGAGAGGATCGTGGCCACGAGCAGCTCGAAGGGCGAGCGGAAATCGAGCGAGCAGCAGGCGTCGGGAAAGGCCTCCGCGAGGACGCCGCAGATGCGTTCGGCCCGCTGGCGGCGGGCGGCGGCCGACTCGCGTGGGGGCACCGCCGCAGGGGCCGACTGCCGGGGTTTGCCGGGAGTGTTACGATTCATCGGGTCACGGCGGCCGCAGTCAGCCGTCTCGGCACCGGCAGGAGCCTTCATGACAACCCCCGGCAGCGATGCGACGGAATCCGACTACGATCCTCTCTATCTCGAGGGCATCGCCCACTTCAACGACTGCGACTACTACGAGAGCCACGAGGTCTGGGAGGCGCTCTGGACCGAGTATCGCGGCCCGTCCCGGAAGTTCTACCAGGGGCTGATCCAGGCGGCCGTCGCACTCTACCACTTCGGAAACGGCAACATCCGGGGGGCGCGGAAGCTGCACGGCAGCGTGCACGGCTACCTGGAGCCGTACGCCCCGCGGCACCTCGGCCTGGACCTGACGAAGTTCCTGCGGGAGTTCGACGCCTGCCTGGCCGAAGTCGCGGCCAGCACCGAGGACTACCCGGCCATCGAACTCGACCCCGAGCTGCTGCCGGAGATCCACCTCGATCCTCCACCGGCGGCCCGGCCCGCCTGACGGCCCGCGAGCTTTCTGGAGCCACTCTCCGCATGTCCGACGAGCCGCTCGCCTTCTCCTCCGACCAGTTCTCCGGCCTGGCCAGGGTGTTTCCGCTGCCGAACCTGGTGATGTTCCCGCACGTGATGCAGGCCCTGCACATCTTCGAGCCGCGGTATCGGGCCCTGTTCGAGGAGGCGATCGAGGACGACCGGCTGATCGCGCTGGGCTCGCTGGCGCCGGGCTGGGAGGGGGACTACGAGGGACGGCCCCCGCTGCGGCCCACCGCCTGCCTCTGCCGCATCGCCACCCACCAGATGACGGACGAGGGCACCTACAACGTGCTCGTGCTCGGCGTGCGGCGGCTGCGACTGGTCCGCGAACTGCCCCCCAAGAAACTCTTCCGCGTGGTCGAGTCGGAGATCATGGAGGATTTCGAGCCTGCCGCGGCCCCGCCCGGCGCGGCGGCCGCCCTCCAGCAGCGGCTGCTGCAGGCCTTCAAGCAGGCGATGCCCCGGATCCCCAACGCCTACGAGCAGCTCGACCAGTTGCTCGGCAGCCAGATCACCCTGGGCATGCTCGCCGACATCGTTTCCTACACGATCGATCTGGATCTCGAGACGAAGGTGCGGCTGCTCTCCGAGTGCGACGTGTTCCGGCGGACGGTCATGCTGCTGGAGGCGATCCAGGTGCGGCCCGCTGGCGGGGCCAAGCGGCGCTTCCCGCCCGACTTCAGCCTGAACTAGATACACGGCTTCGCGGCCATCGATGGCCCGCGAAGCCTTGCCGGCCCTCCGGCCGGCAAGAACCCGGCCCTCCGGGCCACGCGCTGGTCCACGGCTTCGCGGCCATCGATGGCGCTCAGGCTCGGGTTGTCTCTTGCAGGAGCGGTGGGCGAGGCCGCATTGGTTCGCCGGCGGTGACATGCTCGGAGCCGGCGGACTTTGCCGTTTCTCACTCCATCGTCATGGTGCATCCTGGGGCGCAGGCAAAGTTCACCGGCTCCTGCGCGTGCCCCCGACCGGCTCCTCAGCATCAGGGTCGACAAGGCCGAACGTAGCCGCGGGCATCTTGCCCGCGGAATCCGCGTCGGGAGCATGGAGAAGGTTTTCGGCGGGTGGGATGCGTGCCGCTACGAAGCGGGCGTGGCGGTTGATTACACTCGTCCGCATGAGCACCAGTGACCTTCCCGCCCGGCCCGTCGACCAGCCCCGCATCGAGCGGGCCGTCCGTGAGATCCTCGCCGCCGTCGGCGAGGACCCCGACCGCGAGGGCCTGCTCGAGACGCCCGCCCGGGTGGCGCGGATGTATGCCGAGCTCTTCAGCGGCCTGGGGCAGGATCCCCGCGTCCACCTGCAGACCGCCTTCCAGGAAAAATACGACGAAATCGTGCTCGTCCGCGACATCGCCTTCAACAGCGTCTGCGAGCACCACCTGCTGCCCTTCATCGGCCGGGCCCACATCGGCTACCTGCCCGACGGCCGCGTGCTGGGCCTCAGCAAGCTCGCCCGCATCGTGGAGACCATCTCGCACCGGCCGCAGGTGCAGGAGCGGATGACCGAGCAGATCGCCACGCTCCTGGAGGAGGACCTGGGGGCGAAGGGGGTGGCGGTGGTGGTGGAGGCCACCCACACCTGCATGACCGTCCGTGGCGTCCGCAAGCCCGGTAGCGTCTGCGTGACCTCGGCGATGAAGGGCGTGTTCCGGGCCAACGTGTCGAGCCGGGCCGAGGTGATGTCGCTCATCTACGGCCACCGGGCCGCTCCTTGAGACCGCCTGGCCGCCGGCCGCAGCGGCAGGGCACCGCCGACGCATGAAACTCCTGCTCGACTTTCTCTGCCGCTTCGGCTGGGGCATGGCGATGGGGCTCGTGCTCACCCCGGCGACGCTCGTGCCGGCAGGATTCTTCCGGGTGAACCTGCTCGTCGTGCTCGGTCTGGCGACGGCCGCCGCCCTCGTGGCCCCCGCGGCCGAGGCCACGAACGGGACCTCGGCGACGGCCGCGGCGGCTGCCCTGGCCGCGTGGCTCGGCAGCGTGGCCTGGCTCGGCGAGCGGCGCCGCGCCGGCGTCGTGCTCTGTGGGATCACCGCGGCGCTGCTGGCGGCCGCGACGCTGCTCGCCAGCCGGCCGGCGATGGCGGCGACCGCCGGCGCGGTGCCGGCGTGGGCGACCGCCGGCGGGACGGCGCTGCTCTCGGGCCTGGTCAGCGGGCTGGCGGTGCATGCGATGCTCCTCGGCCACTGGTATCTCAACGCCCCGGGCATGCGGGTGGACGCCCTGCGACGCATGATCGATCTGGCCCTCGCGGCCTGGGGGCTGCAGTTGGCCTGGGCGATCGGCGACCTCGCCGCCGGCGGCTGGCCCGCGGCCGCGGCGGGCACGACCGGCACGGCCCTGCTCGCGCTCCGCTGGCTGGCGGGGCTCGCCGGCCTGCCGCTCCTGCTCGTGATGGCCCGCAAGACCCTCGACATCCCCAACACGCAAAGCGCCACGGGTATCCTGTATGTGGCCTGCCTGGCGGCGATCCTGGGTGAACTCACCGCCCAGCTGCTCCGGGCATCGTCCTGACCGTCCCCTCGGTGGCCCATGCGCATCACCTACGCCTGCCCGTCCTGCGACGCCACCGTCAGCCAGGCCGACGCCGAGTCCGCCCGGTCGCTCGTCTGCCCGCTCTGCAACGCCGTGGTCGACGTGCCCTCCGACGCCATCGGCTGGTCCAACGCGGCGGGCGGGGCCGGTGAGCCGGGCGACGGGCTGCCGGTGCTGCGGCGCTGCCTCGTCTGCCCGAGCACGGAGCTGTTCGCCCGCAAGGATTTTCCGCAGCGGCTCGGCGTGGGCATCGTGGTGGCCGGGTTCGCCGCCAGCTGTGTCACCTGGGCCTGGCAACTGCTCGTGCCCACCTTCGCCATCCTGTTCGGCACCGCGGCGGTGGACGTCATGCTCTACCTGCTGATGCCCGAGTGCCTCACGTGCTACCGCTGCGGGGCGAGGTATCGGGGGGCCGGCGGGCCGCACGGCGGCTTCGACCTCGAGACCCACGAGCGACACCGGCAGCAGCGGATCCGGCTTCGCGAGGCCGCTGCGCAACGCGGCCCGAGCGCCTCCCCGACGCCCTGACCGCCCGTGGAGCGGCCCCGCGGAGAGCGGCCGCAGGAACCGCCAGCATGGATTCCGAACAAGTGCGGATCGAGGAGGATCTTCGCGGCGTCGTGTCCGGCGAGGTCCTCTGCGACGCGGTCGGCCGGTCGCTCTACGCGACCGACGGCAGCCTGTTCGAGGAGCGGCCGCTGGCGGTGGTGCGTCCCCGCTCGACCGACGACGTGGCGGCAGCGGTCCGCTGGGCGGCGGAGCACGGCGTCAGCGTGCATCCGCGCGGCAGCGGCACGAGCCTCTGCGGCGGGCCGCTGGGCCGCGGGATCGTCATCGACTGCTCGCGGTTCATGCGGCGGGTGCTCGCCTTCTCGGGCGAGACGGTGCGGGTTCAGCCCGGCGTCGTGGCCGCGCAGCTCGGCACCTTCCTGGGCCGGCGGCGGCGATCCTTCGGGCCGGATCCGGCCAATGCCGCCGTCAGCACGCTCGGCGGCATGATCGGCCGCGACGCGTCGGGCAGCCGCTTTCTCCGCCACGGGTCCGTGCGCGGCTGGGTCGAGTCGGTGGAGGTGGTGCTGGCCGACGGCAGCGTGTTCGAGCTCGCTCCCACGTCGGCCGCGCCGCCCGAGCCCGTGGCTCCGGCCACCGGCGGCATCTCGGCGACGCCACCCGACCGGGTCGCCACGCTGGCCGCCGCCCTGGCCGAGGTGCTCGCCCGCGGCCGGGACGTGATCGCCCGCCGGCAGCCGGCCACGCGTCCGACCCACGGTGGCTACCGGCTGCACGATCTCGAGCGCGACGGGCGCATCGACCTGCCCCGCCTGTTCTGCGGCGCCGAAGGGACGCTCGGCATCGTCACCGCCGCGACGCTGCGGACCGCGCCGCCCGATCCCGCCACCGCGGTGGGGCTGCTGCTGTTCGATTCCCTCGAGGCCGCGGCCGAGGCGGCCGTGCGGATCGCGCCGCTGGGCCCCAGCGCCTGCGACCTCTTCGACCGCCGGCACCTGGCGCTCGCCCGCGAGGCCCGGCCCTCGTTCGATCTGCTGATTCCGCCGGTCGCGGAGGCGGGGCTCCTGGTGGAGTTCACGGCCGACGAACCGGCCGACTGCAACGCGCGGCTCGAGCAGGCGCTGGCCTCGATGCGCCGCGGGCGGCGCGGCTGCATCGACATCCGCCGAGCCGAGGACGGCCACGACGCGGCCTTCTTCTGGGAGCTCTCGCGGAACGTCGTGTCGACGTTGCACGGCGTGCGGGCCACCATGCGGCCGGTGCCCTTCCTCGAGGACATCGTCGTGCCCCCGTCGCTGCTGCCCGACTTCGTGCGGCGCCTGCAGGCCGTGCTCCAGCAGTGCCACGCCACCGCGATGATCTTCAGCCATGCCGGCCACGGCGAGGTCCACATCCGCCCGCACGCCGATCCCCGAGCTCCCGGAGAGCGGGCCAGGCTGGAGGCCGTCGCGGAGGCCGTGTATGCGGAAGTGGCGGCCGTCGGAGGTTCGATCGGGGCCGAGCTCGGCCTGGGGCTCTCGCGGACGCCGTTCTTCGCCCGGCTCTTCCCCGACCTGGTCGGCCTGTTCGGCGACGTGAAGCGGCTCCTCGATCCGCAGGGGATCCTGAACCCGGGTCGGGTGCTGCCGGAGGACGGGCCTCCGGTGGCGTTTCGTGGCGGGTTCGTGCCTCCGGCGGCAGCCCCCGAGCAGTCGCCGAGCGATGGCGAGGCGGGGACGGCCGCGCCCAAGCCAGTGCTCTTGTCGCTGACGACCTAGAGCCGCGAGCGACTGGCGGTGGAGAACGACGCCCGCAACGGCTGCGGAGGCTGCCGGACGCAGAAAGCACCGACGCG
>JBJTAA010000289.1:0-4121 GCA_046090525.1 Planctomycetota bacterium | reverse complement strand
CCACCCGCGAGCTCGCCGCCCAGATCCACGAGAGCTTCAAGGCCTATGGCCGCCACGCCGGAATCCGGGCGGCGGTGATCTACGGCGGCGTCGGCCAGCACCAGCAGGCCCGGGCGATGATGCACGGCGTGGACGTGCTCGTGGCCACGCCGGGCCGGCTGCTCGACCTCGTCGGCCAGCGGCTCGTCGACATCCGCTCGGTCGAGTATCTCGTGCTCGACGAGGCTGACCGGATGCTCGACATGGGCTTCATCCACGACATGCGGAAGATTGTCGGAATGCTGCCGCACGAGCGGCAGACGCTCTTCTTCTCCGCCACGCTGCCGGCCGAGGTCCGCGAGCTCGCCGATGCGATGCTCCGCGACCCGCTCGAGGTGCGCACCGCCCCGCGCAGCACGCCGGCCGAGACGGTGAGCCAGTCGGTCTACTTCGTCGCCAAGAAGGAGAAGAAGGCCCTGCTCGTGAAGCTGCTCGAGGAGGAGGCCACCGGCCGGGTGATCGTGTTCGCCCGCACCAAGCACGGGGCCGACAAACTGCACCGCGACCTCGACAAGGCCGGCATCCGGGCCGCCGCGATCCACGGCAACAAGTCGCAGGCCCAGAGGGAGCGGGCCCTCGCCGCCTTCAAGTCGCCCCGGCCGCCGGTGCTCGTGGCCACCGACATCGCCGCCCGCGGCATCGACGTCGACGACGTGGCCCACGTGATCAACTACGAACTGCCGCACGAGCCCGAGACCTACGTGCACCGCATCGGCCGCACGGGCCGGGCGGGCCAGGAGGGCGCGGCCGTGAGCTTCTGCGACGTCGAGGAGCATGAGCGGCTCGACGCCATCGAGCGGCTGCTCAAGCGGGCGATTCCCGCCCGGAACGAGCGGCCGGCGGGTGTTTCCGGCGGCTCCCGCCCGGCGGGCGGCCAACGCTCCGAGCGGGGCGAACGCCGCGGCCGGCGCGGCAACGCCCGCGGCGGCCGGCGCCACGGCGGCGGCCACGCGCAGGGCGGCCAAGCGCAGGGCGGCCGCGAGCACGGTGGCCAGGGCCGGCGTCGGGCCCCGAAGCCGACCCGCTCGCCGGAGCCCCATTCGGCCCCGGCCGGCGCGCCCGCCGCGTCGACGGCCGGCGCAGCGAGTGGCAAGCCGATGCGCCGCAAGTTTCGTCGAGCGCTCTGAAGCGCAGCGACGTCGCCTCAACCGTGGGGCAGACTTCCAGTCTGCCTGGATCGACCATCCGCTCATGACAGGTTGAAAACCTGCCCCACGGGGGAAGCGGTGCGAAAACTGGCAGGTTGAAAACCTGCCCCACTGGTCTTCCGGTCACGGCGTGACCGGACTCCTGGTGGCACCCGCTGCCAAGAGCACCGTGGCCGCGTGGATATCCACGATGCTTTCGATCTCCTCGCAATAGCCGCCACCGCACACGATTCCCACGGGCACGCCCGCGGCCCGGGCGGCGGCCAGCACGAGCCGATCCCGCTCCAGGAGCCCCGGCTTCGTGAGCTTGAGCCGGCCGAGCCGGTCGCCCTCGTAGGGATCGGCCCCGGCGATGTAGAGCACGAGGTCGGGCCGGCCACGCTCGAACGATTCCGCCACGGCCGCCCCGAGCGCCTCGAGATAGGCCTCGTCGCCCGTGCCGTCCGCGAGCGGCACGTCGAGCGAACTCGGGTGCTTCCGCAGCGGGAAGTTGCGTTCGCCATGCACCGACATGGTGAACACGCTCTCGTCGCCGGTGAAGATCTCGGCGGTGCCGTTGCCCTGGTGGACGTCGCAGTCGAGGATCACGACGCGGCGGACGAGGCCGCGGGCCTGCAGCTCGCGGGCCGCCACGGCCGTGTCGTTGAACAGGCAGAAGCCCTCGCCCCATTTTGTGCCGGCGTGGTGCGTGCCCCCGGCCAGGCTCGCGGCGACGCCGTCCTCGACCGCCGCGGCCGCCGCGTCGACCGCCGCGCCGGTGCTCCGCAGCGACCGCTCCACGAGGGCGGCGCTCCAGGGAAAGCCGATCCGGCGGATCTCGGCGGCCGAGAGCGTGCCCGAGAGCACGCGGCCCACGTAGGCCCGGTCGTGGACGCGGAGGAGTTCGTCGTCGGTGGCCGCATGGGGCTCGATGAACTCGAGCGGGGCCCCGGTAGCCGCATGCAACTCCAGCCGCCGCCGCAGGGCCGCATATTTGGCGGCGGGAAACCGGTGCCCCTCGGGCAGCGGCAGCGGATAGCGATCGGAGGGAAAGAGTCGCATAGGCGACCCAGGAGCGATCAGCGGCGAGCGCGACGTTGCCGCCACGCTGTCGCCACGCCGGCTGCCACCGCCAAGAGCGCCCACGTCGCCGGCTCCGGCACGGCCATCACCCACGCCACGCCGTAGCCGATCGAGTTGGTGTTGCTCGTCACCTCGAGCGCGTAGCGGCCCGGGTTCAACCCCTGTGCCCAGATCAACTCCGTGTTGTTGAGGGTATTCACGCTCTCCCCCACGAGGCTCCCGAGCGTGAAGCCGCTGGCCGAGTAGAGCTTGAGGTCGAGGTTGGCGAGCGTGCCACTGAAGACGTAGGTCTCGCTCGGCCCGGGCTGGACGTCGGTGGCCGTCATCGTGCGTTGCCAGTTGAGCGAGGCCGTCAGGCTGCCCCCCGCGAAGCTCGAGTCGATGTCGAAGAAATACCGCTGGGGCGTCGACGTGCTGGCCGTGCCGAAATCCCAGCCCGTGCTCTGAGCGAGCGTCGACCCGCTGGCCGCGAACTCGCCGGCCACGAGGATGTCGTAGCTCGTCTCGATATCGAGCTGGCCGGCCCCGTAGATCGAATCGAGCGGCTGGGACGGGGAGTTGCTCCACGACCAGGTGACGGGGAGGTTCGGGCCCGCCTTCGTGGCCCCCGCCATCAGCAGCGACTTGGCGACCTGCTGCCGGCTCCCGTTCGCCAGGCCGCTCGTCTGGTTCGCCGTCTGCACGAGCAGGCCGGCGGCGCTCGAGACGGTCGGCGTGGCCCAGCTCGTGAACTCGGTGGGCACGACGATGTCGGGCTTTTGGCGGCCGGAGCCGTCGATCGTGGTCGTGCCCCGGCTGTGGTCGCCACTCGAGAGGCCGACGACGATGCCGTTGTAGCTGCTCGCCATCAGGGCCGGGACCGTCGTGCTGCTGCCGTTGTTGAGGGCGTAGGTGGCGATCGTGCCATCCCGCTGCACGGCATAGTCGGCCCGGTTCAGGATCTCGGTGTCGGTCGCGGTGACGTTGGTCGAGCCCACCCAGCTCTGGCTCACGAGCTTGCGGGTCTCGACGTTCGGCAAGAGCGACGAGTTGCCGGTGTTGAGGAAGCCGCTCGCGAGCCAGTTGTTGGTCTGGTAGTTCGCGACCGTCGAGCCGTCGACCGTGGCCCCGATCCGCGGGGCGAGCGACTGCGTGCCGAAGAGGTACTTGCCGACGGTCGTGGCATGCCCCGATACGCCGGTGCTGCCGCCCGAGGGAAATTGAAACGTCTTCCCGGTGAGTTGGGGGTCGGCCGTGTTGACACGGTAGTTGCCGCTGCCGTCGGGAGCCTCGACGATCGTCACCGAGATGCCGATGCCGAGCGGCATCGACGCCCCGAGCTGATTCTGCAACGCCGTGAAGCCGATGTCGGCCTTCTGGGTGGCGTTGAGCTGGGCGAACACGGGCGGGCAGATCAGGCCCGCGAGCACAAGCGCAAGGCAGAGCCGTCCGAGCCCGCGCGGCACGATCCCCCGGGTCTTCATCAGTGGGCCGTCCATAGGCTGCGTCGTGTGCCCCGACATCCGCATCTTACGACCCAAGAACGACCGGGGCCAGCCGCCAGCCGCCTCAGGCCCGCCGCACACGGGCGAACCAGGCCCGGGCACCCCCCGGCGTGAACTCGGCCCCCGGGATGCCCGGCACCACGTCGAACCGGGCCGGATCAATCGCCTCCACCACCCAGCCGGAAGAAAAGGCGGCACGGAGTTCGTCCTCGCTCACCCGCCGCGGCCCCTGCTCGCCGGGCTCGACCGGCGAGAAGCAGAGGATGAACACCCGGGCCCCGGGCTCGAGGAGCTTCGCGAGCGCCGCGACGTAGGCCGACCGCCGGGCGTCGTCGAAGGTGTGGAAGAGCCCGCAGTCGGTGACGGCGTCGAATCGCTCCGGGATCTC
>JBJTAA010000288.1:0-3105 GCA_046090525.1 Planctomycetota bacterium | reverse complement strand
GGAACAGGCGCGACCGGTTTTCGCCCGCGATTCCGCCTTCCTCTGGTGGAGCGTCGATCGACGGCCCGCGGCTCCTGGAGCTCGGCGGTTCGACGCGCGCCGCACAATCACGTTCTCGGCACGATCTGCCGCGACCCAAGGAGAACCCTGCGCATGGCCATTCCGCTGACCTGCTCGTGTGGCAGGCGATTCGATCTCAAGAGCGAGTTCGCCGGTCGCCAGGTGGCCTGCCCCTCCTGCAACGCGACGCTCACCGTGCCCGCCGTCCGCGGGCAGGCCGACCCCGCCTTCGACCGCGACAAGTTTCTGCTGCGACAGAAGCGGCTGGCGATCAACCAGAAGTACATCGTGCATGACGAGCAGGACCAGCCGATCCTGTTCGTGGAGCGGCCGACCTACCTGTTTCGCTCGATCCTCGCGACCTTCGGCGTGCTGTTGATCCTCATCGTGGGCACGGTCGTCACGCTGCTCGTGCCGACTCTGCTCGACGAGCGTGGCCAGGCGGGCTCGCCGCTGGGAATCGCCCTCGTGACGCTCGCGATTCTGGGCACGCTCGCGGCCGCCTTTCTCGCGGCCGTGAACTTCTTCCCCAAGCGACACGTCTCGTTCTACCGCACCAAGGACCGCACCGGGCGGCTGCTGGAAGTGAAGCAGGACTCGAAACTCCAGCTTGTGAAGGCGACCTTCACGGTCATGGATCCCGACGACCAGCCCCTCGCCCGGTTCTCGAAGAACGTCTTCTCGAACATCCTGCGAAAGTGCTGGCGGTGCACCACGCCAGAGGGCGAGCCCATCTGCTGCGCCTACTAGGACTCGATCATCCTAGCGCTCGGCCGGCGGTTTCTGGGAACCATGTTCGGGCTGCTCCGCACCAACTTCGTGATCGTCGGGGGAAAGCATCCCGGCGGCCCGGTGCTCGGCGAGTTCAACCGGAAGTTCACCCTCTTCGACCGCTACGTGCTCGACCTGTCGCCCGACGCCACGCGGTCGCTCGACCGCCGCGTGGCGGTCGCCCTGGGGGTGATGCTCGACACCGGGGAGCGGCGGTGAGCGGCGAGCAGCCGCCGCGGGACGCCGCCCCGCGACCGCTGGTCATCTCGGCCGACATGCTCGCCGCGGACGGCCCGTCCAGCCGGATCGATTTCGAGCGTGGGATGCGGCTGGCGGCCCCAGCGACGCTCGGCCTGGTCGCCGGATGCGTGGCCGCCTTCGTCTGGCAAATCGGGACCGGCGTGCTCGACGACGAGGCGGCTCTCGTTCGGGGCGGGGCGCTCGTGCAGGACGGGCTGCGGCGGGGAGAGGTCTGGCGGCTGCTCAGTTCAATGTTCCTGCATGGCGACCCAGGGCACCTGCTGGGCAACATGGTGCCCCTGTTCATCCTGGGCGTGGCCTGCGAACACGCCTTCGGTGGAGCCAGGGCAGCGGCAATCTACCTCGCAGCCGGGCTTGCCGGTGGCGTGGCGACGGCGGCCATCGATCCCCGCCCCACCGTGGGAGCGTCGGGCGCGGTGTTCGGCTTGATGGGCTGCCTCGTCGCCGTGCTCCAACGATTGCGGGCGAAGGTGCGGATGCGGGACCGGCGGATCGCCGTTGTGGTCGCGGTCTGGGCTTTGTGGCAGATCGCCCTGGGATTTACCTCCCCCCTGATCGCCAACTTCGCCCACATCGGCGGCTTCGTCACCGGAGGGCTGCTCGGCCTGGTCGTGCCGCCGCGGCTGCAGCTTCCGGAATCATCCGAACCGCTTGGCCCCGCCGCTGCCCGGGACCATGCGACCGAGCCAGCGGGCACATGACCAAGCGTGGGCACCGACCCAGCGACCTGCCGCGGCGCGGTCACCGTCGGCGGGACGCGCCACTGGCTGGATGCTGGATTTCTGAGGAAAAACGCCGGCCAAAATTCGCCGCGACCGGTTTCTCACCGCCCTCCCGCCTTCCCAATTGCCGGAGTGTGGGATCGACAGCGGTCGGCTTCCGTCGGGCCAACGCTCCGAGCCCCACGATCTGAGGTCTTTCCAACCGTCGTCAGGAACACCACCCATGAACGCTTTCTCCCGTCGTCTCGCAGTCCGTTGGGTGGCGGCCGCCTGGCTGTCGGCTCTGCTGTCCGATCCGGCCCGCGCCGACGTGACGTGCGGACGATGTGGTTGCGTCATGCATACCAACCAGGCACCGCCAAAGTGCTGGGAATGTGGGCGGCCGCTTTACACCCCCGCTCCGCCTGACGGTCAGGATCTCGGCCCCCCTGTCGACGGCGACTTTGGTCCGATGTCGAGCGGATTCGAACTGGGAGTCAGGTTCGTCTCCACGCCCCGCGGGATTCGCGTGACCCGCGTGAAGCCCGACAGTGCGGCCGCTGGAATCCTGTTCGTTGACGACATCATCGCCGCCGCGGCCTATCGCGATGATGACGGCCGGAAGCGGCAACTGCCGACCAGAAGCAGCGCCGAGATGGAGACCGTCAAGCACCTGGCCGGACAGTCGAAGACGGCGCTCATGATCCGGCGGCCGAACGGCCAGGTGCGCTATGCCTTCGTGTTCTTTCGGCCGATCGGCGGTGAGGGAATCCCCGTGGAGGCCGCGGTTGACGGCAGGGCTCGGAGCTATACGGGCAGCATCGAACTCGACGACACCGGTGAAGCGGCAGCGCTCTTCGACGGCCCGCAGGGCCCGGCGTTCGTGCCCCCGGCCGACGGCGACGGTGACGGCGGGGGCGGCAACGGCGCCGAGGATTTCTTCAACGACCGCTGACCAATCACGATGCATGGTTTCCAGAGGCTCGGACTGACATCGTCTCTCGGCTGCTGGCTCGCCTCCGCGTGGGCCGCGGCGGCCGGCGCTGGCCAAGCCGTCACGATCGACGGCCCCCGCCCGCCAGGGCATGTCGTCGACACCGTGGGCTTGCTGGCGGCGGACGACGCGGCGGCGCTCGAGCGGTTGGCGGCCGGCATCGAGGCCGCCTCGGGCGGTGACCTCGTGGTCGTGGTGATCCGCACCACGGGGGGCCGGCCGCCACGGGCCTTCGCGACCGACCTGTTCAATCGCTGGCAACTGGGTTCGGCTGAGCGCAATGACGGCCTCCTGATTTTCGTGGCTCTTGACGACCGC
>JBJTAA010000287.1:0-13021 GCA_046090525.1 Planctomycetota bacterium | reverse complement strand
GAGCGCATTGAGTCGGGTCCGCAGCAGGTCGTGGTAATCGTCGCCGCGGGCGTAGCGAGCCACGCGGCCACGGCCCGGCGGCAGAGGCTCGGCGGTCGGCCCCGCGCCGATCGCATGATCGGTGGCCAGCATGACCACGCTCCGGGCCGCCGGCAGGATCGCGTCGAGCGATCGTCGGAGCGGTTCGTGCCGCTCGAGCCACGGCTGCATCACGCCCGCGAGGCCGGCGGCCAGCCAGCCTTGGAAGGCCTCGTGGTGCGGCGGCGTGACCGCCGCCACGATCCCCACGCGGGAGAAGCCCAGCCTCAGGGCTTCGGCGTGGAGGTCGGCCGCGAGGCGGGCGGATTCGGTCATGGCGGGCATCGTCGTTCGCAACTCGAAACGGGATTCGGCGGGGCGGGCATGGAAGCGGGGCAGACTGGGAAATCCGGGGCGAGCGAACGTTTCGCGGCGGCTGGTAAGTGGTCTGGACCCACCCTCGGGAGTCGCTATTGTCCCGGCCCCCCATTCTTCGGATCGGCGAACTCTCTCCCACACCGTTTTCCCGCGGAGCCCGCGCCGTGACCAGCACCAGCCGCCACCCCGCCGCCGTGATTCCCGCTGCCGCGGTCCTGGCCCTCACGGCCCTCGCGTTCGCGGGCTGCCAGACGCCGAACACGGCCGCCACGGTCGCGCCGCCCGCCACCGGGATGATCGGCCAGCCGGCACAGTATGGCAGTTGGGCGACGCCGCCGCAGGGGGCGGCCTACCCGCCGACGATCAGCGCACCGGCCCTGCCGGGCACCATGCCCCCGCCAGCCATGCCGCCGGCCACGCCGATGCCGGGCCCAGCCACGCAGTGGCAGAGCGCCTCGCCCACCGCGCAGCCGCCTGCCAACTCCTGGTCGTGGACGCAGCCCTCGACGACGCCCCCGCCGTCGCTGCAGCAGTATGGCCAGCAGCTCCAGAACCAGGCCGCCCAGACCCAGCAGAGCCTGACGAACCAGGCCCAGCAGTACGCCAACCAGGTCCAGGCGCAGCCGCAGCAATGGGCCAACCAGCAGCAGCAACAGTTGAACCAGCAGTTGCAGAACACGGCCAACCAGTACCAGCAAAGCTTCAACAACCAGGTGCAGGCCGCCCAGCAGCAGGTGAACAACGCCTTCCAGCAGGGTCAGCAGCAGGTCACCGCCCAGATGCCGCAGTATCAGCCGGCGACGACGACCAACTCCTGGAATCCGTTTGCCACCAGCGCCTCCTCGATGCCCCCCGCCCGCGCCACGCCCACGACGGCCGTGCCGCGCTATTGATGTCACGGCTGCAGGAGCATCCATGCCCCCTGCAGCCTGGGCGGCCCGCAGGCCTTCGGCCCCGGCCGCCGGCCGCACCTCCCGGCGGCCGTTGTCGTGCGCGGAGCGGCGGCCGCGAGCGGACGGATAGCGGCGCGGATCGCTTCCGTACCGCATCGAAAGTGGCAGCGGGATTCCATCCCGCTGAATAAGCGTCACGCTGGCCGACGGACTCCGCGGGTTGGAAACCCGCGGCCACGAGTGCCGGCGATCAGCGTTCCATTGAGCGCATCCATGGACCTGCGAGGGGTTGCCCATGCCAATCGAGCGGCGTAGGAAACCGAGCGCAGCCAGGATGGCGAAAGCGAGGTTTCCTCCGAGCGAGTGGAGGCCCGGAGGGCCGCAGCGAGCGTCCGGCGAGATGGCATGGGCAACCCCGAGCCTGCGCACGCCCTCCGGTGTAGGATGGGTGCCACAGCGGCGCGGGCCGCGCGGAGGTTTCACCCATGCTCGAGTGGCTCGGAGGCATCGCGCCGGGAACACGGCCGGCGATCACCGCTGCCACCCGCCGCGTGGTGCCCGAGGTCGAGCGGCTCGGGCCCGAGATGCAGGCCCTCGACGACGCGGCGCTCCGCCGGCTCGGCCGGTCCCTCTCCTACCGGGCCAAGGCGGGCGAGCCGGTCGATTCCCTGATCGTGGAGAGCTTCGCGGCCACCCGCGAGGCCGGTCGGCGGCGACTCGGGATGCGTCACTACGACGTGCAGCTGCTGGCCGGCGCGGCGCTCGTGAAGGGGGCGATCCTGGAGATGCAGACGGGCGAGGGCAAGACGCTCGTCGCCACGCTGCCGCTCGTGCTCTACGCCCTGGCCGGCAAGGGGGCCCATCTGGCGACGGTCAACGACTACCTCGCCCGCCGCGACGCCGAATGGATGGGGCCGATCTACGAGGCGCTCGGGCTCAAGGTGGGCATCGTCGAGTCGCAGATGGACTTCGACGCCCGGCGGCAGGCCTATGCCTGCGACGTCACCTACGGCACGGCCAAGGAGTTCGGCTTCGACTTCCTCAAGGACCGGCTGATGAACCGCGAGATCACCGAAGGCCGCGGGGACCTCGGGGCCGTGCTCACCGGCACGTCGGCCGGGGCGACGGCCAAGCTGCTGCAGCGGCCGTTCTGGTTCGCGCTCGTGGACGAGGCCGACAACGTGCTGATCGACGAGGCCCGCACGCCGCTGATCATCGCGTCGCCTCCGGGCGAGGCGCAGGCCACCGAGCAGGCGCTCTTCCGGTTCGCCGCCCGGGCCGCCGCCGAACTCGAGCCCAACGAGGACTTCGAGCAGGATCCCCGCAAGCACACCTGCGAACTGCTCGGCCGCGGCCGCAGCCGCGTGCGGGCCCTCGACCGGCCGACGGAACTCGATTCCACGAGCCTGCTGGCGATCTACGACGCGGTCGAGCGGGCCTGCAAGGCGCGGCAGTTCTACATCCGCGACCGGCAGTATGTCGTGCGGGACGGCAAGATCGTGATCATCGACGAGTTCACCGGCCGGGCCGCCGAGGGGCGGACCTGGCGGGACGGGCTGCACCAGGCCGTCGAGGCCAAGGAGGAGATCGAGGTCACGGTGCCCTCCGGCCATGCGGCGCGGATCACGATCCAGGATCTGTTCGCCCGCTGGCCCCACCTCGCCGGCATGACGGGCACCATCGCCACGAGCAGCCGCGAACTGGCCCGCACCTACGACGTGGCCGTGGACGTCGTGCCCACGAACAAGCCGGCGATCAGGAAGCGGCTGCCGGCGGTGGTGACGGCGGATTACCCCCGGAAGCTCGAGCGGATCGTGGCGGAGATCCAGGAACTGCACACGCTCGGCCGGCCCGTGCTGGTCGGCACGCGGTCGATCGACAAGTCGGAAGACCTCTCGCGCCTGCTCGAGGCCGCAGGTCTCGCCCACACGGTCCTCAACGCCCGGCACATCGCCCAGGAGGCGGAGATCGTCGCCCGAGCGGGCGAGCTCGGCCAGATCACGGTCTCGACGAACATGGCCGGCCGCGGCACCGACATCAAGCTCGGCCCGGGTGTGGCCGAACTCGGCGGCCTGCACGTGATCTGCACGGAACTGCACGACTCGGCGCGGATCGACCGGCAGCTGGTGGGCCGCTGCGGCCGCCAGGGTGATCCCGGCACGTGGCGGCAGTACGTGGCGCTCGACGACGAGATCCTGATCGCGGCCTACGGCCCCAAGCGGGCCAAGGCGATCGCCGCGTCGCTGCAGGGTCGCCTGGGCGGCAATCCGGAGCGGCTGCTGGCGACCTTCAAGCGGGCCCAGCGTCGGGTGGAGGCCAGGCATCGGCGGCAGCGGCGGGTGCTCGAATATGTCGAGCGCCAACGGGCCGAGGCCCACATCCAGATGAGCCAGGATCCCTACCTGGACGCCGCGAGTTGATTGTCAGGGCTTCGCGCCGTGCTCGAACAGTGGCAGCGGGATTCCGCCCCGCTGAATCCGGGCAGTGCAGGTGATGACGGCCGGGCGTCCAACGGGATGGCGGACGCATTCCACGGGTCACAGACCCGTGGCCACAGGGGGAATGGCTGAGTTGCTGTTGACGCTCGGCCCTGGGTTTGTGAGCCTCTTGGCGAGGAGTTTTCGCCATGAATGGCCCCCGCGCGTTTCTCATCTGCCTGGTCGCCTGGTGCGTCTCGGCCTTGCCGACGCGCGCCGACGACCAGGCCGCGCCGGCCGACCCACCACCGGCTGCTGTGCCCCAGCCACCCGCGGAAGAGCCCGCGGCCGACGGCACCACGTCGGTCGTCGTGCCCGCCGACACGCCGGCGCCCCAGGCCGTTCCGCCGACGACCCTGCCGCCCACCGCACTGCCTGCGAACCCGCCGCCGTCACAGCCGGCAGCGCCAGTCTCCATTCCGCCGACAGCGACCCCGGCCGAACTCACGCAGCCGCTGCCGCAGAGCGAGGCGGCCCTGGTGCTGGCCGAAATGCTCGAGCCGCTGGCCGCCTCGCCGGGCCGGCAGGCGGCCCAGCCGGAGACGCTGCTCTACGCACGGCCGCTGCAACTCTTCGAAGCGCTCACCCGCAGCGGCGACCGGTCGCGGCGGCTCTGGATCGTGCAGGCCTACTGGAAGGCGGCGACCGGCTACGCCGCCGTGCGGACCGCCACCGAGGCGCTCGAGCGGCTCGAACTCGTCGCGCCCGGGGCCGACCCGCACGACCGGGCCACGCTCGACGTGACCACCGCCGCCGCCCGCGCCGACCTGGCCGACGCCCGGGCCCGGCTGGGCGCGGCCCAGCAGGATCTCGTCGACCTCGCCCGCCTGCCCGTGGGCGAGCCGCTGCCCTGGCCGGTCGACCGGCCGCTCGCCGATCCCTACCAGACCCACTTCGAGACGATCTTCGCCAACCGGATCGCCACCGGCCGCGTGCGGGCCATCGTGCGCGGCCTGCCGGCCCGGCACGAGGCTCTCGCCGCGCGGGCCGCCGCGGTGGTCGCGGCCGAGAAGGCGATGGCCATGGCCGAGGCCGATCACGCCAAGGGCCGGCGGCCGATCGAGGCCGTCGTCGCGGCCCATGCGGCGCTCGTCGATCAGCAGGAGCAGTTCCTCGAGGGCGTGAAGACCTACAACCTCGAGATCGCCGAATACGCGATGGCCGTCGCGGAGCTGTCGCTGCCCGACGACCAGTTCGTGTCGATGCTCATCGGCACGCCGATCCAGTGGCGGCCCCCCGCCGCGCTCGACCAGGTGGTGCCGGCCACGGCAACGAGCCCCGTGAGCGTGCTTGTGCCCGAGCCCGGCCTGCCGCCCGCCGTGCCGGCGCAGTGACCGGCCGACGGCCGCCCGCGCTGCTACCATCGACCGCATGATCGCGTCGCCCGTCCCAGCTGCCACCGTTGCCACCCCACTGCGGATCGGCCCGGTCGTGGTCGATCCGCCGGTGCTCCAGGCACCGATGGCGGGCTACACGAACTACGCCTACCGGCAGGTGGTCCGCGAGTTCGGCGGAGCCGGACTGCTCGCGACCGAGATGATCGCCGCCCGGAGCGCGATCTGGCTGGAGACCGCCCGCGGCGAGCATCCCGACCGACTGTGGGGCGTGCGGGACGAGCCCCGGCCGCTCGCCGTACAGATGTGGGACAACGACCCCGAGAACCTCGCGGCCGTGGGCCGGCGGCTGGCCCGCGACTTCCGCGTCAGCGTGGTCGACCTCAACTTCGGCTGCCCGGTGCGGCAGGTGACGGAGAAGGCCCACAGCGGCTCGTGGCTCCTCCGCGATCCCGATCGCGTGGGCCGGATCGTCCGCCGCGTCGTGGAGGCCTGCGACGACGTGCCCGTGACGGCCAAGATCCGCCTCGGCTGCAGCCAGGCCTGTCGGACGGCGATCGAGGTCGCCCAGCAGGTCGAAGAGGCGGGCGCCGCCTGCCTCACGGTGCACGGCCGCGTGGCCGCGGAGTTCTTCAAGGGGCAGGCCGACTGGGAGGCGATCGCCGAGGTCAAGCGGAGCGTGTCGCGGCTGCCGGTCGTGGGCAACGGCGACATCGACTCGGCGGAGACCGCGGTCCGCCGCCTCCGCGAGAGCGGCGTGGACGGCGTGATGATCGCCCGGGAGGCGCTCGCCCGCCCCTGGATCTTCGCCCAGGTGGCCGCGCTGTTGCGCGGGGAGACGCCGCCCCCCGATCCGACACTCGCCGAGCAGCGGGAGATCGTGCTGCACCACTACGACCTCGTCTGCCGCCGCTTCGGCGTGGAGCGGGGCACGCTCTTGATGCGGAAGTTCGCCTGCGCCTACGCCCAGGGGCTGCCCGGCGCCCGCGACTTCCGCGGCCGGGTCTCACGGGTGGTCACGTGCGACGAGTTCCTGGACGTCGTCCGCGACCACTTCCCGCGGGCGTGAGGGCGGCCACGCGCGTGCCTGGGTCGCCCCACGGCGGGTCGCGGGCCGCATCCAAAGTGGCAGCGGGATTTCATCCCGCTGAAAACGTGTCGGGATAGAGGGCCGATTCCACGGGTCACAGACCCGTGGCCACTTTGTGCGAGCGGATCCCGCGGGCAAGATGCCCGCGGCTACGAGCGCGACCCAAAGGCCTGCGAGGGGTTGCCCATGCCAATCGAGCGGCGTTGCTGGCCGAGCGCAGCAAGGATTGCGAAGCGAAGGCCAGCACCGAGCGAGCGAAGGGCAGGATGCCCCGAGCGAGCGTCCGGCGAGATGGCATGGGCAACCCGGAGCGCGTGCGCGTAAGGCCCCGCGAGCGTCCGGCGATGGGGCATGGGCAACCCCGAGCGCGTGCCCCCAAGGCCATCCCGATGGTCCTGCCCGATCCGGTCACGGCGTGACCGGACTCCTGGGCGGGCAACCCCGAACGCGTGCGGGCAAGGCTCACGCCAGGCCGGGCCAGCGGACCTGCACGTCGCGGCCCGCGTAGAGCGCGCCGTCGCCGAGCGACTCCTGGATCCGCAGCAGTTGGTTGTACTTCGCGATCCGGTCGCTCCGGGAGGCGCTGCCCGTCTTGATCTGGCCGGTCGAGAGACCGACGGCCAGGTCGGCGATCGTGGCATCCTCCGTCTCGCCGCTGCGATGGCTGGCGATCGAGGTGTAGCCCGAGCGGTGGGCGAGCTGCACGGCGGCGATCGTCTCGGTGAGCGTGCCGATCTGGTTGACCTTCACGAGGATGCTGTTGGCGATCCCCTCGGCGATGCCCCGGGAGAGCCGGGCCGAGTTGGTCACGAACAGGTCGTCGCCCACGAGCTGCACCCGGTCGCCGATCCGCTCACTGATCAGCTTCCAGCCGGTCCAGTCGTCCTCCGAGCAGCCGTCCTCGATCGACACGATCGGGTACTTGCCCGCCAGGTCGGTGAAGAAGTTCACCATGCCGGCCGAATCGAGGGTCTTGCCCTCGATCGTGTAGGTGCCGGTCTTGGCGTCGTAGAGCTCCGTGGCCGCCACGTCGAGCGCGATGGCGATCTCCTCGCCCGGCTTGTAGCCGGCGTTGCCGATCGCGGCCAGGATCACCTCCAGCGCCTCGGCACAGCTGCCGATGTGGGGCGCGAAGCCCCCCTCGTCGCCGACGCTCGTGGCGAGCTTCTTGTCCTTGAGCACCTTCTTGAGGGCGTGGAAGGTCTCCACGCCGGCCCGCAGCGCCGCGTCGAAGCTGTCGAAGCCCAGGGGCATGACCATGAACTCCTGCACGTCGAGCGGATTGTCGGCGTGGGCGCCGCCGTTGATGATGTTCATCATCGGCGCGGGCAGGAGCCGGGCGGTGGCGCCGCCGAGGTAGCGGTAGAGCGGGATGCCGCAGTGTTCCGCCGCCGCGTGGGCCACGGCCATCGACACGCCGAGGATCGCATTGGCACCGAGCTCCTTCTTGTTGGGCGTGCCGTCGAGCTCGATCATCAACTCGTCCACCGTCGTCTGATCGAGGGCGTCGCAGCCCTCGAGCTCCTCGGCGATCCGGGTGTTGATGTTCTCGACCGCGGCCATCACGCCCTTGCCGAGGTAGACGCCCTTGTCACCGTCCCGCTTCTCCCAGGCCTCGTGGGCGCCGGTGCTGGCCCCCGAGGGCACGGCCGCCCGGCCGAAGGCACCGTCGGCGAGCGTCACGTCGACCTCCACCGTGGGATTGCCGCGGCTGTCGAGGATCTGGCGGGCATGGACGTCGACGATCGTGGACATGGAACCTCCGGAGCGGGATGGGGCGGAGCCGATGAGCCGGGCTTGAAACCGCGTCGATTGTGACGGCGGCGGATCCGTATGCAAGTCGAGCGGTCCATTCCGGGCCCCAGGAGTCCGGCCCCGCCGGGGCCGGATTACGCATGCCGCGGCGCAGACTCCGATCCGGTTCCGGCGGAACCGGACTCCAGAAGCCCCGAGCGGGAATCCAGAGGGTATTCTGAACCGCCCCCGGTGCCGGTTCGTTGGCCCGCCAAAATCCATTTCCGCAAGCCCTCCGCGCCTCACGATGTTCACCGGTCTCGTCGAAACGCTGGGGAAGGTCGTGGCGGTCGTGCCCGAGCCGCCCGGTGTCCGGCTCGTCGTCGAGGCCGGAACCGTGGCGGGCGACGCGGCCCTCGGCGACAGCATCTGCGTGAGCGGATGCTGCCTGTCGGTGGTGCGGATCGACGGGCCGCGGCTGGAGTTCCAACTCGGGCCCGAGACGCTCGCCCGCACGACGCTCGGGCGGCTCGCCGCCGGCGGGGTCGTGAACCTCGAGCGGTCGCTGCGGCTCTCCGACCGGCTCGGCGGCCACCTCGTCACCGGTCACGTCGACGGCGTCGGCCGGCTCGCCACCCGCCGTGACGACGGCGACTGGACCACGTGCCGGTTCGCGGCCCCTGCCCCCCTGCTCGCCCAGATGGCGTCGAAGGGCTCGGTGGCCGTCGATGGCGTGAGCCTGACGGTGGTCGACGTGGACGACGCGGCCTTCAGCGTGGCCCTGATCCCGCACACGCTGGCCGCCACGACGCTCGGGACGCTCGCCGAGGAGGATGGCGTGAACCTCGAGACGGATCTGATCTTCAAGTACGTGGCGCGGTGGCTCGCCCCGCACGGGCCCGGTGCCGCATGACGCATGACGAGCAGCCGGCGCCGGCCCAGCCCAGGCAGACGACGGCCTACCTGAAGGACCTGTTCGCCCAGGTCGGCTTCACGATCGACGCCCGCCGCGGCCAGAACTTTCTCGTCGATCTGAACCTGCTCGACCTGCTCGCCCGCACGGCTGGCATCGGACCGGACGACGTCGTTCTCGAGGTGGGCACCGGCACGGGCGCCCTCACCGAGCGGCTGGCCGCCGTGGCGGCCCGGGTGGTGACCGCCGAGATCGACCCGCGGCTCGCGCAGCTGGCCCGTGATCGCCTCGTCGATTTCCAGAACGTGACCCTCGTCGAGGGGGACGTGCTGGCCGCCAAGCACCGCTTCGCACCGGCGGTGCTCGAGACCCTCGATGCCGCGCTCGCCGCGGCGCCCCGGGGGCGGTTCCTGCTCGTGGCGAACCTCCCCTACTGCGTGGCCACGCCCGTGATCTCGAACCTGCTGGCCCGCCCCCGCCCCTTCGACGCGGCCGTGGTGACCGTGCAGCGGGAGATGGCCGAGCGGATGACGGCCGCCGCGGGCTCCCACTCCTACAACGCCCTCTCGGTGTGGGTCGGCGCCCAGTGCCGCGGGGAGATCGTCCGCATCCTGCCGCCGAGCGTCTTCTGGCCGCGGCCCAAGGTCGACTCCGCGATCGTGCGGCTCGACCTCGAGCCCGAGCGGCGGGCGGCGATCGCCGACCTGCACCGCTTCCACGCCTTCGTGCGCGACGTCTTCTGCCATCGCCGCAAGCTGCTCCGCGGCGTCCTCGTGCGGCTGGCCGGCGGCAAGGGAAGCCCGGAGGCCCGGCAGCGGGTCGAGCGGGCCTTCGCCGCGGTCGGGCTCGGGCCCGACGCCCGGGCCGAGGAGATCGAGCCCGACCGGTTCGTGCGGTTGGAACGGGCGTTCCACGCCCCGGAAACGGGCCGCTAGACCGCTCGCCGCCCGGAAAATCGCCGCAAAATCGGCCTGTTCCGAAACTTCCGATTGTCGGGGCGGCACGGGTAGACTCTGGCGGCCCGGGGAAGGCCAGGCCGAAAACCCCACGAGACCCCAGGGGGAGTCGCAGCCGCGGCGCCCCGCGGGCGGAGGCTGTCCGAGCGTGATCCCGAATCCGACCACCGAAGCCTCGTTCGCCCCCACGCTCGTCGACCTGCTCCGGCAACGCGCCGCCTACCGCCCGCACGACCGGGCGTTCACATTCCTCGTGGACGGCGAGCACGAGGAGCTCAACATCACCTACGCCGAGCTCGACCGGCGGGCCCGGGCGGTCGGGGCCTGGCTGATGGACCGGGGCATGACGGGCAAGCGGGCCCTGCTGCTCTACCCCTCGGGGCTCGACTTCATCGCGGCCTTCATGGGCTGCCTGTACGGCGGGGCGATCGCCGTGCCCGCCTATCCACCGCGGAAGAACCGCTCGGTGGAGCGGATCGAGGCGATCGCGGCCGATGCGAATGCGGCGGTGGCCCTGACCACCCGCGACGTCGTCGATCGCTTCGAGAACGTCGGCACCTCCGCCCCGAGCCTCGAGCACCTCACCTGGCAGGTCGACTCCGAACTCGACCTCGGCTGGGCCGACGGCTGGGAGCGGCCCGACATCGACGGCGACACGCTCGCCTTCCTGCAGTACACGAGCGGCTCCACCGGCACGCCCAAGGGGGTGATGCTCTCGCACGAGAACCTGCTGCACAACTCGCTGCGGATCATGCAGGCCTTCGAGATCACCCGCAGCCAGTCGGGCGTGTTCTGGCTGCCGAGCTTCCACGACATGGGCCTGATCGGCGGCATCCTCGTGCCGCTCTACGGCGGGAAGTTCAACGTGCTGATGTCGCCGGTGGCCTTCCTCCAGAAGCCGCTCCGCTGGCTGCAGGCCATCTCCCGCTACCGGGCCACGATCAGCGGCGGCCCCAACTTCGCCTACGAGCTCTGCGTGCGGAAGACGACGCCCGAGCAGCGGGCGGCGCTCGACCTTTCCAGCTGGTCGCTGGCCTTCAACGGGGCGGAGCCCGTCCGCGCCGAGACGATCGACGCCTTCTGCGAGGCCTTCGCCGTCTCCGGCTTCCGCCGCGAGGCCTTCTATCCCTGCTACGGGCTCGCCGAGAGCACGCTGATGGTGACGGGGGGCATGAAGTTCGAACAACCGGTGATCCGGTCGTTCGATGCGGCCGCCATCGAGACGGGCTCGGCGGTGACGAAGCCAGAGGGGGCCGCCGGGGTGCGGCGGATGGTGGGCAGCGGCCGCGAACTCGACGGCCAGGACGTGCTGATCGTCGATCCCCAGACCCGTGAGCCGCTGCCGCCCGACCGGGTCGGCGAGATCTGGGTGAGCGGCCCGAGCGTGGCGCAGGGCTACTGGAACCGGCCCGAGGAGACGCAGGCCACCTTCGGGGCGATGCTCGCCGAGCCCGATCCGGCCGCGCCGGCCCAGGTGGTGGCCCGCTGGCGGCCGAACCCCGGCCCCTACATGCGGACGGGCGACCTCGGCTTCTTCGACAACGGCGAGCTGTTCGTCACCGGCCGCCTCAAGGATCTGATCATCGTCCGCGGCCGCAACCACTACCCGCAGGACCTCGAATACACGGTCGAGGAGGCGACGCCGCTGGTCCGGGCCGGCTCGCTCGCGGCCTTCGCCGTCGACCACGACGGCCGGGAGCGGGTGGTGATCGTGGCCGAGCTCGAGCGGGGTCGCCACGAGCGGCCCGAGATCCTCGCCGCCATGGAGGCGATCCGCAGCCGGCTGGCCCGCGAGCACGAGGTGGCCGCCGAGGCGATCGTGTTCGTGCGGCCCAACAGCGTGCCCAAGACCTCGAGCGGCAAGATCCAGCGGCACGCCTGCCGGAAGCAGTTCCTCGAGGGCACGCTCGAGGTGGTCGAGCAGCACGTCGGCTGGCTGGCCCCACCGCCGCAACCGGCGGCCGGGCCCGAGCTGCCCCGCCTGGCCCGCCAGCGGCCGCTGGGCGAGTCGACGCGGGCCCACCGGCCCGATCGCGAGCTGCCGCAAGAGATCGTTCAGACGGTCTTCGAGCACGTCCGCCGGATCGCCAAGGAGCGGGCGGGCAACCTCACGCTCGACACCAACATCGTGGAGCTCGGCCTCGACTCGCTCGAGCGGATGGAGATCGTGGCCAGCCTCGAGGAGGCCTTCGGGGCGCGGTTCCCGGAGCAGGTGCTGCCGCTGATCGAGACCTGCCGCGAGGTGACCGAGGCGATCATCGACCACATGCCGGCCGAGAGCCGGGAGAAGGTGCAGGCCGCCCGGCCGGCCGTGGAGATCCCGCGGGACGCCTGGCGGATCGAGGAGTTTCCGGAGGTCCGGGCGCTCGAGCAGAACTTCGCGATGGTCCGTGACGCGGGCCTCGAGAACCCCTACTTCAGCGTCCACGAGGGGCTCACGAGCGACCGCACGACGATCGCGGGCCGCGAACTGATCAGCTGGGCATCCTACAACTACCTCGGGATGTCGGGCGATCCGGCCGTCACCGCCGCGGCCAAGGCGGCCATCGACCGCTACGGCACGAGCGTGTCGGCCAGCCGGCTCGTGTCGGGCGAGAAGACGATCCACGGCGAGCTCGAGCGGGCGATCGCGAGCCTGGTCGGCGCCGAGGATGCGATCACGTTCGTGGGCGGCCACGCCACCAACGAGACGGTGATCGGCCACGTGGTGGGCCCCGGCGACCTCGTGCTCCACGACGCCTTCGCCCACAACAGCCTCCTGCAGGGGGCGATCTTGTCGGGTGCCCGCCGCCGCCCGTTCCCGCACAACGACTTCGAGGCCGCCGATGCGATCCTGCGGCAGGTCCGGGGCCAGTACCGCCGGGTGCTCGTGGTGATCGAGGGCATCTACAGCATGGACGGCGACTTCGCCGACCTGCCCAAGTTCATCGGCGTGGCCCGGCGCAACAAGGCCCTGCTGATGGTGGACGAGGCCCACTCGATCGGCGTCATGGGCCGCACCGGCCGCGGCATCGGCGAGCACTTCGGCGTCAACCCGACCGACGTCGACCTCTGGATGGGCACGCTCTCCAAGGCCTTCGGCAGCTGCGGCGGCTACATCGCCGGCTCGCACACGCTCGTCCGCTGGCTCAAGTACACCGTCCCCGGCTTCGTCTACTCGATCGGCCTGCCGCCGGCGGCGGCCGGGGCGGCGCTCGGCTCGATCCAGCTGCTCCAGCGGGAGCCCCA
>JBJTAA010000286.1:0-2885 GCA_046090525.1 Planctomycetota bacterium | reverse complement strand
GGCCCCGGTGGTGTCACGGAAGTATTCGGCCATGGTGAGCGCCGAGAGGGCCACGCGGAGACGTGCCCCGGGCGGCTCGTTCATCTGGCCGAACACCATGCAGGTCTGCTCGATGACGCTGCGGCCGGTGTCGCCGATCTTGGCCTCCTGCATCTCGAGCCACAGGTCGGTGCCCTCTCTCGTCCGCTCGCCGACGCCGGCGAACACGGAGTAGCCGCCGTGTGCCGAGGCGATGCGGGCGATCAGCTCGGTCAGGATCACCGTCTTGCCCAGGCCGGCACCGCCGAACAGGCCGGCCTTGCCACCACGCACGAACGGCGTGAGCAGGTCGATCACCTTGATGCCCGTCTCGAAGAGTTCGGTCTTCGTGGAGAGCTCGGCCACCGGCGGCGGGTCGCGGTGGATCGGCCACCGCTCCTGCGTCTCGACAACGCCGCGATTGTCGATCGGCTCGCCGAGCAGGTTGAAGACGCGGCCGAGCGTCGCCTTGCCGACGGGCACCGACACGGGCGCCCCGGTGTCGACCACCGCCTCGCCGCGGATCAGGCCGTCCGTGGAGCCGAGCGCGACGCACCGCACCTTGCCGCCGCCGAGGTGCTGCTGCACCTCGCCGACGAGGTGCAACTCCACGCCCTTGCGGTCGCTGTCGATGCGGACGGCGTTGTAGATCGCGGGGATGGCGTCCTCGGGAAACTCGACGTCGAAGGTCGAGCCGATGACCTGGGTGATGCGGCCGGTGCTGGTTGCGGTTGCCATGATCGTCTTCAAATCTCCTGCCTGTGGCTTACGGTTGCTTGAACGGGGGCGGGCGATCTGCGGCCGAAGGTCCGCAGGATCGACGGGTCTGTGCGTTCCATCCTCCAGGATGGACCATCTATTGCTTGAGGGCCTCCACGCCGCCGAGGATCTCCATGATCTCGCCGGTGATCTGCGACTGCCGGGCGCGGTTGTACTGCCGGGAGAGGCTCTTGATCAGGCCGCCGGCGTTCTCCGTGGCGGCCTTCATCGCCACCATGCGGGCCACCTGCTCGCTGACGGCGGCGTCGAGGAAGCACTTGAAGAGCCGGGCCATGAAGCTCGCCGGGAGCAGTTCCTCGAGGATGCTCTCCGCGGAGGGCTCGAAGTCGTATTCGTCGCTCGCCAGCCGGGCCGCGGCGTCCGCCGCCTCGGGCGGGGCCAGCGGCAGGAGCATCTCGGTCACGGCCTCCTGCTTCGCGATCCCGTGAAACCGGGTGTAGGCCACGTCGAGCCGGTCGATCTCGCCGGCGGCGTACGCCTCGAGGTAGGCCCGGCCGATCGGGGCCACCGCGGCGTACTCGGGCTTGTCCTCGAAGGTGGTGTACCGCTCGGCCAGTTCGACGCCGCGGAACTTGAGGGCCGCGATGCCCCGCTTGCCGGAGACGGCCACGCTCGTGGCCACGTCCTCGCTCCTCCACTGGCCCAGGATCGCCACGGCCTGCCGCACCACGTTGCCGTTGTAGCCCCCGCACAGGCCGCGATTGCCGGTGAGCACGAGGAGCGCCGCCCGCTTCGTGGGGCGGGTGACCAGCAGCGGGTGATCCACGTCGGCCCCCACGGCGGCGATGTTGCCGAGCATCTTGGCGAGCTGCTTCGTGTAGTCGCGGGCCGCGAGCGAGCGGTCCATCGCCTTCTTGAACCGCGCCGTCGCGATCAGCTCCATGGTGCGGGTGATCTTGCGGATGTTCCGCACCGATTTCCGCCGCCGGTCGAGTGCTCGGGCCTTGGCCATCGCCGCTGGTTCCTTTCGTCTCGCCCCTGCCCTAGCGGCCCGCGCCGACGGTCGCCCGGGCCTGCTGGCCGGCCGCCGCCCGCTGCCGCTTGAACTCCGCGATCGCCGCCTCGAGCTGCCGCTCGCTCTCGCCGTCGAGCTCCTTGGTGTCGGCGATCCGCTTGCGCAGCTCTGGCACCTGGTCGCGGACGAACGTCAGGAAGCCCTTCTCCCAGTCGGCCACCTGGTCGCGGGGCACCTCGTCGAGGTGGCCGCGGGTGCCGGCGTAGATGCTCAGCACCTGGTCGACCACGTCCATCGGCGCGAACTGCCCCTGCTTGAGCAGCTCCACCATCCGGTAGCCGCGGTCGAGCCGCTGCTGGGTGGCGGCGTCGAGGTCGGTGCCGAGCTGGGCGAAGGCCTCGAGCTCGCGGAAGCTCGCGAGGTCGAGCCGGAGGCCGCCGGCCACCTTCTTCATGGCCTTCGTCTGGGCGGCACCGCCCACGCGGGAGACGGAGATGCCGACGTTCATGGCGGGCCGCTGGCCGGCAAAGAACAGGTCGGGCTGGAGGTAGATCTGGCCGTCGGTGATCGAGATCACGTTGGTGGGGATGTAGGCCGAGACCTCGCCTTCGAGCGTCTCGATGATCGGCAGGCTGGTGAGCGAGCCGCCCCCCTTCTCCGCCGAGAGCTTGGCCGACCGCTCGAGGAGACGGCTGTGGGCGTAAAACACGTCGCCCGGGAAGGCCTCGCGGCCCGGCGGCCGCCGCATCAGGAGCGACAGCTGCCGGTAGGCGGCGGCCTGCTTCGAGAGGTCGTCGTAGACGATCAGGGCGTGCTGGCCGTTGTACATGAAGTGCTCGGCCATCGCCGTGCCCGAGTAGGGGGCGATGTACTGCAGCGGGGCCGCGGTCGAGGCGCCGGCCACGATCACCGTCGTGTAGTCCATGGCGCCGTACTTGCGGAGCACGTCGATGGCCACGGCGACCGACGAGTCCTTCTGGCCCACGGCGACGTAGAAGCACTTCACGCCGCTGTTCTTCTGGTTGATGATCGCGTCGATGCCGATGGCGGTCTTGCCCGTCTTGCGGTCGCCGATGATCAGCTCGCGCTGGCCGCGGCCGATCGGGGTCATGGCGTCCACCGCCTTGATGCC
>JBJTAA010000285.1:0-2463 GCA_046090525.1 Planctomycetota bacterium | reverse complement strand
TCGCCCGCTGGCTGGCCAGCCTGCCCAAGCCGCTGGGCGTGCTCGCCGCCAGTGATGTGCTGGCCGTGCGGATCATCGAGGCGTGCCGGCGCGGCAGGCTCGCGGTGCCGGACGACGTGGCCGTCGTGGGCATCGGCGACGACGAGGTGCTGTGCGGCCTGGCGACACCCGGGCTCACGAGCGTGACGCACGACCGGCCCCGGATCGGCCGGGAGGCGGCCCAGATGCTCGACGAGGCGATGCGGGGCGGCCGTCGGCCGGCCGCCGTGATCGCGGTGCCCCCCGCGGGCATCGCCGTGCGCCGGAGCAGCGACGTTCTGGCCATCGACGATGCCGACATCCGCAAGGCCCTGCGGGTGATCCAGACGCGGGGCTGCACCGAACTGTCGGCGGCCGAGGTGGCGACGGAGGTGCGGGTGCCGCGGCGGCAGCTCGACCGCAAGTTCCAGCGGATCCTCGGCCGCACGATCCACGACGAACTCCAGCGGACGAAGGTGGCCGAGGCCAAGCGGCTGCTCGCGGAGACCGACGACAAGCTGCTCGTGATTTCGGTGCGCTCCGGGTTCGCGCACGCTCCGCAGTTGTGCAACGTCTTCAAGTCGGTCGTGGGGATGTCGCCGATGGAATACCGCAGGACGGCCCGCGCCTGCCGTGAGACGGCCGCCCCACGGCCAGGCCGCAGGGCCGGCCGCTGACCTCACGGTGCGGTCTGGAGATCGAAGTCGAACACGTTGCGTCCGGCGGCGGTGACCTCCGCCTCCAGCAGCGAGACCGTGTTGTAGCGCGGCGGCAGGAACTGCTCCAGCGGCTTCATCCCCGGCGTCAGTTCCCCGGCGTTCGCTTGCGGTCGCGACGCCACGATCTCGACCCGCTGCCGCCCGGGGCGGATGCGGATCCGGTAGCGGCCGGAGACGATCCGGCTCCCCTGCGGTGCCGCGCCGGCATCGAGCGGATGAAAGGAGATCGCCCCGTCGGCGAGCGGCTGGCCGTCGCAGGTCACGGTGCCCGTGCTGGTGACGAGCCCGTCGCTCGAGCACCCGGCCACGGCCGCCGCCAGGACCAGCGCCCCGAGCGCTCCGAAAAGTCGGTCAGTCGACGCCACTCCGCGCCTCCCCTCCGTTGCGGCTGCCCGTCGCCCGCCAGGCGAGCGGGTCGACATCGTTCGTGACGAAGCGGACGGCCCCGTCGGCGAGCGCGGCGTTCGCGCCGCCGCTGTGGTAGCTGCGGGCCGAGATCACGTGGTTGGCGCCGCTGCCGCCGTTGCAGGGCGCGCGGGACAGGGCGTTGGAGCAGAAGGGCAGCTGGTCGGAGACCGTCGTGTTGGGCGGATAAAGCGTGCTCAGGCTCGAGCCGCCGTGCATGTTGTTGTGGTAGCGGCCGCGGATGTCGATCGCGGGCAAGCCGCCTCCCACCGGCTCGGGGATGAGCATGATCTCGCCGGCGGCGAGCGTCTTCGACAGGCCGTCCGTGACGTCCTTGATGGCCACCTTGGAGAGCGGAAAGGAGATGCCGTTGCGCTGGGACGAGTTCTCGGGCGTGGTCCCGAAGGCTTCGCTGCCGGCGCTCAGCAGATAGTTGCCATGGAAGCCCTGGTCGTTCGGCGACGAGGGGCCGTCCTGACTCGAACGCTTGGGGTTGGTCGGGTCGGACGGGCACATGAATCCGCGCACGGCGACGTCCTTGCCGGGCAGCGAAACGTACGACATGGTGGAGCCGTCCGCCGGGCTGTCCTGCCATTTCGAGCTCTGGTAGTGGCTCCACTGCGAATCGTAGAGGGGCTGCTGCTCCACGAAGGGCAGCACGGAGACGAACCACGACCAGCGGCGGTTGCCGTAGGTGACGCCGTTGACAACCGGCAGGGTGGTATCCAGCTGGGTCTGGGCCCCCATCGGGAACGTCTTCCGGGCGTTCACGTGGTTGTGCAGGGCGAGCCCGAGCTGCCGTAGGTTGTTCGTGCACTGCACGCGGCGGGCCGATTCGCGGGCCGACTGCACGGCCGGCAGGAGAAGGCCGATCAGCGTGGCGATGATCGCGATCACCACCAGCAGTTCGACCAGCGTGAAGCCTCGCCGGGCGGCGGTGTGGGAGCCGGCGCCTGCGGCGTCAGGACGGCACATGGGGCACCTGGGATCGAGCCGGGCCGCCACTCCTTACGTGTGCCGCCGCCGCAGGAGGAGCACGCCGGCCAGGCCGCCCGCGGCGAGCAGCACGGCCGCGGAGGGCTCCGGCACGGGGATCACGTCGAAGGTGACCAGGCTCATCGCCGAGACATTATTGGTGCCGGCCAACTGCCACTGCGCGACCGTGAAGGTCTGGCCTGTCGGATTCACGATGTCGAACACGGCCATGTCGGGCGTGCCGTCGCGGGTGAGCAGCGTCGAGAAGACGGTGCCCGTGGCGGACGAGAAGATTCCGACGTAGTCCGGAGCGAAGCTTCCCGACCCTACCGAGTCGACGGCGAAG